>NZ_JBFAMX010000874.1:0-3293 GCF_040659615.1 Nonomuraea sp. NPDC049784 | reverse complement strand
CTCCTGGGTGAGCCCGGGCACGGCCTCGGCGGCGACGGCGTGGACGAGCGCGCCTGCCGCCGCGATCCTCGGCCTCCGCCTCCGCTTCGGGCCGCTGGGCGGCTCGGGCGACCCAAGCCGGCCCGGGGCGGGCGGCACGTCGGAGGCGGGTGACGCGCCGACGGTGGGCGGAACGTTGGGGAGGAGCGGTGCGGCGGCCGGGGTGGCGCCCGTCCAGGTACGTTCGACCACCTCGGTGGCCGCGGCCAGGCGGGTGCCGCCGACCAGGTCCGCCAGGAGCCGCTGGGCCGTCGGCCGCATGCGGGGATCCTTGGCCAGGGCCTGCTCCACGATCTGCCTGATCCCCTCGTCGAGCCCGTCCAGCCTGGGCCCCTCCTGCATGATCCGGTACACGACCTCCCCGGGCGCCCCGCCCCCGAACGGCAGCCGCCCCGTCCCCGCGAACGCGATCACCCCACCCCACGCGAACACGTCGATCGCGGGCGTGAGCGGCTCCCCGCGCACCTGCTCGGGCGCCATGAACGCGGGCGTCCCGAGTATCGCCTGGCTGGCCAGGGCGTCGTTCTCGACGAGCTGGGCGATGCCGAAGTCGATCACCCGGGGGCCGAGCGGCGAGAGCAGCACGTTGGACGGCTTGAGGTCGCGATGGATCACCCCGGCCCCGTGAATGGCACTCAGCGCGGTGGCGATGCCCACCGCGAGCGCCTCCAGGTTCCCGCCCGAGAGCGGCCCCTGATCGTGTACGGCATGCGCCAGGTCAGGCCCCTTGACGTACTCGGTGACGAGGTAGGCGACGTCACCGTCGATCCCCGCGTCCAGCACGGGCGCAGTGCAGAACCTGGCCACCCGCCGAGCCGCCGCGACCTCCCTCTCGAACCGCCTCCTGAAGGCCGGATCGCGGGCCAGCGCGGGATGGATGACCTTGACCGCGGCCAGGCCCCCGGTGGGCGTGGACGCGAGATGCACCTCGCCCATGCCGCCGCTGCCGAGCAGGCGCCGCAGCGTGTACCCGCCTATGACCTCGTTCATCGCAGACACATTAGCCAGACTCAGACAACTCAGGCCTTACCAGGGTGATCAGGTCATCCCGGGAGAGCGCGCTCCCCTGCTCGTACGCCCGCGCGTACCGCTCCTCACCGAGCCGGGCCCGCGCCTGGGCGGACACCCTGGCCACGTCGTGGTCACCGGCCGCGGCGACCCCACGCAGACCGCGGGCCGCGCCGAGGAGGAGGGCTGCCCGTTCGCAGTCGTCCGAGAGCACGGCCACGCCCGCCAGGCCCTCGACCGCCAGCGCCATGTGCGGGCGGCTACGCAGCTCGAGCGCCCTGGCCAGGGCGCTCGACTGCCGGTGGGCGGCCTCGGCCCGCTCGCCCTCCTCCGCGGCGATCCACCCCAGCGCCACCTGTGCCTGGATTTGGTCGAGCCCGCCGCCGTAGGAGCCCTCGGGCAGGGCGGAGAGGTCCTCATAACGGGCGCGGGCCCCGGCGCGATCGCCGTTCAACCTCGCGAGCCGGGCCAGCCCGAACATCGCCTTGGTCGTCGCCTCCACGGCTCCCGTGGCCAGCTCCAGTGCCTCCTCGCAGCCCTCCATGGCCGCCTCCAGGTCACCGAGCATGATCAGGCCGTCGGCTCGGCGGCAGAGCAGCTCGGCGCGGTCCTCCAGGGAGCCCAGCTCCTCGGCCAGCCGCAGCGCCTCGCCCATCAGCGTCACGCACCGCTCGCCCTCGCCCAGCCAGCCCATCAGGTCGGCCAGCTGGGAGATCGCCGTCATCATGCCCCACCGTTCGCCGAGCGAGGAGAACCGCTCGATCGAGAGCCGCAACTGCCGCTCGCTCTCCGCCAGGTCCCCGGCCGTGAGGAACGCCAGCACGCCCCTGCCGAGGTGATCGAGGCCGGCGATCCACGGGTCGGCGCTCTCGCGCATTCGGGCGGCGATGGTGTCAGCGAGCGCCTCGTTGGCCGGTCCCATGGCCATCGACCAGAAGAAGACGAGCTGGGGACGGGTCTCGACCAGGTTCACGGAGAGCATGAGCTCACTCGCCCGGTCCAGGTCCTGCTCGGGAGCGGGCAGCGCCGCGCCGAGCAGGCACAGGACGTACTCGCCCGCCAGCCCCTCCGGCGGGCCGTCGAGCGCGGCCAGCAGGGCGCGGGCGGGCGGGATCCCCTCGGCCCTGCGCCCGCGCAGCCACCAGTACGTGGACAGGTCCCCGAACAGCCGCAGCCCCAGCGCGGGATCGGCGCCGGCGGCCCAGTGGAGGGCGGCGTTCAGGTTGTCGCGCTCGGCGTCGAGCCTGGCCAGCCAGCCGAGCTGCTCGGCGCGGAGCAGGTGGGGCGCGGCCTCGCCCAGGAGCCGGTGGAAGTGCTCGGCGTGTGCGCGCCGCAGCCTCTCGGTCTCCCCGGCCTCCGCCAGCCGTTCCGCGCAGAGCGACTGGATGGTGCGGAGCATCCGGTAGCGGTCGCCCGCCACCTCGACCAGCGACTTCTCCACCAACCCGCGAGCGCGCCGGGCATGCCGCAGACCCGCTCTACCGCCTCGAGCGCGGCCCCGCCGTGGAACACGCTCAGCCGCCTGGCCAGCACCTGCTCGTCCGGCTCCAGGAGGTCCCAGCTCCACTCGACGACCGCGCGCAGGGTGCGGTGGCGGGGCGCGGCCGTACGGCTGCCTCTGGACAGCAGCCCGAACGCGTCGTCCAGCCGCGCCGCCACCTCCGCGACAGGCAGCGAGCGCAGCCTCGCGGCGGCCAGCTCGATCGCCAGCGGGAGACCGTCGAGCGCGCGGCATATGCGCACCACGTCGCCGGTGTTCTCGGCGTCCACCGCGAACCCCGGGCGCACGGCGGCGGCCCGCTCGGCGAACAACCTGACCGCGGGGGCCTCCATGGGCGGCTCGCCTGCCCGCGGCAGCGCGAGCGGGTGACGTGGAAGACGGTCTCACCGGGAGCTCCTCCAGCCGCACCACCTGCGTCTCCGCGAACGGCATGCCTCGCACATCGGCCAGCGCGGGCCCGCGCCAGAGCGCCAGGGCCGCGCCGAAGAGCGCCACCCGTCGTTCGAGGGAGCCGGCCGCCCGTCCCTCGGCGGCCAGGCGCTCGAACGCCAGCACATCGACCTCCTCGGGAGGCACCGCGAGCCGGTACCCGGCGGGATGGAACTCCACGGGCGCGTCAACCCCCAGCCCTCGGCGCAACCGGGACACCTGCGACTGCAACGCGTTCACGGCCCCGCCCCGCGGCCCGTAAAGGCCGTCGATGAGCCGATCGGCGCTCACCACCCGCCCCGCGTCCAGCAGCAGC
>NZ_JBFAMX010000873.1:0-3296 GCF_040659615.1 Nonomuraea sp. NPDC049784 | reverse complement strand
GCCCACTGCGCGACGGTCAAATCACCCCGACCCACACAAAGATCGTCTCGGAAGTGGACCACCCAGGTGATCCACTTCTGAAACAGGCCCTAGAACTGGAGCCGCACATCTTCGGCTATCAAGGAGAAGCACTTCATGGTTTCGCGTCAATCGACAGCCGTGCGCGTCGTCTCGGCGACATGCGCGGCGTTGGCCCTGAGCGTGTCCGCGCCCGCCGTCGCCGCGACGGACAACGCCTCCGTCAAGGTTGGGGACGTGCAGAAGGCGATGGAAGCCCTAGTGAAGACGGGCCACGTGGTGGGCGCCATCGGCGAGGTGTACGTGGACGGCAAGCGGGTCGCGAAGGGATCGGCCGGATCCCGGCTGCTCAACGGCGAAGGCGGCAAGATTCCCTCCACCGCTCGCTACCGCATCGGCTCACAGACCAAGCAAATGACCGCCACCGTGGTCATGCAACTCGTGCAGAGAGGCAAGCTGAAGCTGGACGACAAGCTCAGCAAGGTGCTCCCCGAGGTGGCGGAGAAGGACCTGGTGGAGCGGGCCGACGAGATCACCGTACGCAACCTGATCCAGCACACCTCGGGCGTCCCCGAGTCCTTCAGCCCCGACATCGACGCGCTCGACACCACGGTCACGTATCGTGCCATCGATCTGGTGGCCGCGTCCCGCACGCAGCAACGGCCATCGGAGATCGGGACCTTCAACTACTCCAACACCAACTACATCCTGCTCGGCATGATCGTCGAGAAGCTGACCGGGCATCCACTGGCGACCGAACTCAAGCGGAAGATCTTCACCCCGCTGGGCATGCGGGACACCTACCTGCCGGTCAAGGGCTCCGAGGGGATCAAGGGCCCGCACGGGCACGGCTACATGGTGAATGAGAAGGGCGCGGTGGTCGATGTCGACAAGCTCAATGCCACCGCCATGCTGGGCGCCGGCGGCGTGATCTCCACCGCGCACGACATGAGCGCCTTCCTGCGCGCCTTCAACCAGGGCAAGCTCCTGCCGGCGTCCCTGAGCAAAGTGATCACCGAGCGGCCCGGTATGCCGCCGCTGCCCGGGGGCGGCCCGTGCGCCGGCAACCCTGAGTTCGGCCCGAGAAATGACGGCAGCGCTCCCGGCTTCATCTCCACGACCTTCGCCTCCTCCGACGGCCGCCTGCAGTTCGCCGTGTCCATGACACTGGCCATGGACGATGACGAGCGCTTGACCGCAGGCCGGCCCCTCGGCGACGCCCTCACGTCGGTGTTCTGCCCCGCATCTGCCTCATAGCACCGGCGGTAATCCTGGGAGCCGCGACGCAGGCTCCCCGCCGGTCGCGCGCCACGGCCCTCGTAGGTCGCAGCGGTCAGATTCGCCTCAGCCGCCAGCGGGCTCCTCCGGTATACGCACGTTCACCGCTACCTCCGGTCGCCAACGCTGGAAGGCCTGGCGCCATCTGCCGGAACGCCAGCTCCCAGGGGATCACGATCCTCATGGCGCACGGTGAGGCACGGCACACGCCACAAGGCGGACGATGCCCGCAAGTTGGCGGACAGGCGCGCACGCTGATCTTGTCATTTAAGTTCTGATCTTCGCGTTGGTGTCGTTTGGCCGCGAAACGGCACCTCAGTTGCATAACGGATCGTGCCAGTTCGGGGGATGCTGCCTGGTGACAGCGCCATCTGTCGCGATATGCCGCGAGCGCTCCCGGGCGACATACACGGGATGAGCGCGATCTCCGTGATGATCGAGCTCCGCGCCGCCCATCCTGATCAGGAATGTCCTGATCAGCCGCTACCCTGTCGTCTCCACTTATCGAGAGGGAAGCGCATGAGTCCAGTTACGCCCGATATGATCAACTACTACATGCAGCTCCTCAAGGATCTGAACCGAGTGGATCCCTACATCAACGACGCGATGTTCTGGATGGTGGTGCGCGGCCGTGAGGAGCCCCTCACGGCCGCCGATGTCGCCCGTCGGCTGGGTGCCGACCCCGGCACGAAGACTCCCCGCACGCTGCTGCCGACAGGGGAATGGGAGGGTGTCGTCCTGGAACAGAGCGACCACGGTGTAATCGTGCTGGCGGACAACGCCTATCCCAGTGACCCCGACATCTGGGCCCGCCTGACCGAGAACGCGCAGGCGTGGGGTTTCTGGTGGCTGGCCAACAACGCCCACGAGCTGTTCTATGCGGCCGACGGCGTTCTCGTCACCTCGGTCAACATGTCGTCGTTTCCTCATTCCCTGGAGTGCTTCGGCCAGGACCCTGCCGCACTCGATGACTATCTGGGGGCCTGGCGGGCGCTGGGGGCACGGATTAAGGCCGATGACCAGGCGGGCGTGACACCCGCCGCGCCCTATCCTGACTGGGAGACTGCACTGGCGACCGTTGAGGCGTTGACCGGCGTGCGCTTGGACGTCGACCGGTTTACCCGGGAGCAACTGGCTGTCGTCCTGCCTTCCGGCCTGGGGTGATCAGGCCTGACCTTGGTCCGCCCGGCCAGCTTGCGAACGAGGCTGCTGGGCTCGCCCGCCTGAGGGCGCTACCCATCCAGTCGACGCCGACATCGAGGTCTCCCGACGAGACCGGCTCGGCGGCCTCCTACATGAGTACGCCCAGGTCGCATGAGGCGACACGATATTCGGCACCCACAGGCTCCGCTGGGACGCGTGACCGTCCGCCCCGAACCGGGATCAGTCGAACAGTATCGTCACGTCCAAGCCGCCCTTGGCGCGTGGAAGGGCCGTCAGCCGGGCGCCGTGCGCCTCGGCGACGGCCCGGACGATCGCCAGGCCCAGTCCGTGGCCGTCGGCCGTGTGGGTGCGTGGGGCGCCGAGCCGCTGGAACGGCTGGAAGAGCCGCCGCAGGTCCTGCGGCCGGATGGGCGGGCCGGTGTTGCCGATCGTCAGGCGGGCGCGGTCGCCGGTGAGGCCGGTGGCGATGGTGACGTGTCCGTCGGGAACGTTGTGGTGGAGCGCGTTGTCGACCAGGTTGCCGATCATGCTGGCGATCAGGTCGGGGTCACCGCTGACGGGCGCGAGGTCCAGCGACGTACGAACCGTGACCGTTCGCCCGGCGGCCTCCGAGCGGCGCGACGACACCACCTGCTCGGTGACCTCGGCCAGGTCGACCAGCTCCCGGTGCTCGATGCCCTTCTCTCCTTCGGCCAGCGTGAGGAGGGCGCCGATCAGGCGTTCCTGCCGAGCTCCGAGAGCGAGTGCCTCCTCACAAGCGGCCCGCAGGCTCGCCTCACCCCCCTCGGGGTCGGCGAGCGCGACCTGGAGCACGGCGCGCTGACCGGCCAGCGGGG
>NZ_JBFAMX010000872.1:0-3315 GCF_040659615.1 Nonomuraea sp. NPDC049784 | reverse complement strand
CTGCGGCTGTCGGACGAGACCGAGACCATGATCGGCCTGGCCAAGCCGGACGCGATCGGCTCCGGCGGCTCCGGCTGCCTGCTGATCGCGGGCTACGAAGGCGCGTTCGCGGCGGAGCGGCAGGCGGCGGCCTCGGCCGTCCTGGAGCGGACGGGCGGCGAGCCCTTGGGTGCGGAGCCGGGCGAGGCATGGGAGCACGGCCGCTTCTCCGCCCCTTACCTGCGGGACTCGCTCCTCGCCGCCGGGGCCACGGTCGAGACGCTGGAGACCGCCGGGTTCTGGGCGAACCTGCCGCGGCTCTACGACGCGGTCCGCCTGGCGCTGGCGGGAGCGCTCGGCTCCCCGCTGGTCATGTGTCACATCTCCCACGTGTACGAGACCGGCGCCTCGCTCTACTTCACCGTCGTCACCGCGCAGGAGGGCGACCCCGTGGCGCAGTGGGAGCGGGCCAAGGCGGCGGCGAGCGCGGCCATCGTCGAGGCGGGGGGCACGATCACGCACCATCACGGGGTCGGGCGCGAGCACCGGGACGCCTACGCGGCCGAGCTGGGACCCGTGGGAGTGAGCGTCCTGCAGGCGGTCAAGGCCCGGCTCGACCCGGCCGGGATACTCAACCCCGGCGTCCTCGTCCCGCCGGACGGCCCGGCCTGAGGCTGACCGTGGCCGCCCCGTAAAAGGGCGGCATCCCCTGACGGCGGTATGGAGACTCTCACGCGGTCAGGCGTTGTCCGGCGGGGGGATCTGGTCGGCCTCCGCCATCGTGGCGGCGGCCTCGCTGTAGCGGTGCAGGGCCTCGAACACCGCGGCCAGGCACATCAGCGAGGCCACCAGCGGGCCGCCGCCCATCTCACGGGTGAGCGCCACCGCCTCCTGCGCCAGAGGCAGCGCCTCCACGGCCCGGCCCCGCTTCAGCAGCAGCTTCGCCGTGGTGCTCAGACTGCGGGCCAGCAGCGCCGTGTGCTTGGGATGCTCCCTGGCCAGCGCCCTGCTCCGCGCGACCGCCTCGCCGGCCCTCCTGAGCGCCCCGCCGCCCCATCGGGAACTGGTTTGCGCATATGCGAGCAGGCCTTCAATGGCCTCCACATCGGAAGTGCCTCTTCGGGTCGCGTCGTCCGGGCTGTTACGCGTCATGGGAGCCTCCCCTCGGCGGTCCCAACCGCTTGCTTGGGGGGTGAGGCTACACCATTGCGAACCTTCTGTGTTCTCCACGGTACGGAGCGTTCAGGGTGCGCGAAGTGAAGATCGCGGTAAAGATGTGGACATGGTGGAAGTCGCGGCTGAGCGTGGAAAGCAGCTTTCGTCACGGGTGTCGGAGGAGGGAGCGGGATGGTCTTGTACGCAGTTGGGGACGTTCGCGCAGCTCAGACCCGATAATCACGGGTTTACCTGGCTGAATTTGGCGACGCTGTGGCGCTCGCGTAACGACATCCTCGCCGGGTTGTTCGGGGATCCGTCAGGTCAGGTTCGGGCTCGGTGGGTGGCGTCTCAGGAAGCACGCGGGATTGATCCGGAATTTCGCATCAAGCTATCCGTCGGGGGAAATTTCACTTTCCTTCTGCTTGGTGATACTGGCGAGGGAGACGCGTCGCAGTACGCCGTTGTTCCCGGGATGCTGAAACTGGGAGAGGACACGGCGTTCGCCGTCATAGCCAGTGACGTGATCTATCCGACCGGATCGGGTAACGAGTACTGCGACAAGTTCTTCCGTCCGTACAAGGACTATGACGCTCCGATCTACGCCATTCCCGGCAACCACGACTGGTACGACGGGCTCGGCGGGTTCATGCGGGTCCTCTGTGACGCACCGCCGCTCAAGCCCAAGCCGGACCGCGGGCTGCGCGGGCTCCTGTGGCGCAAGCCGGAGACGATCGACGAGGAGCGGCTGGCGAAGGCGCGCGAGCTCAGGGGCAAGCCGTCCCAGCAGGCGACGCAGCCGGGGCCGTACTGGGCGATCGAGAGCGACAGCCTGCTGATCGTGGGCGTCGACACCGGCATCAGGAACGTCATCGACAAGGGACAGACCGCGTGGCTGCGGCGGGTCTCGCTCGATCCGCGGCCGAAGATCCTCGTGACGGGCAAGCCCATCTACACCGGGAACGTCTACAAGCCGTCGCCGCTGGAGGAAGGCGGCACGATTGACGACATCGTGCGCGACCCGGCCCACCGGTACGTCGCGGCCATCGGCGGAGACGTGCACAACTATCAGCGCTACCCGGTCAAAGTGGGCGACCGGGTGATCCAGTACATCGTGTCCGGCGGCGGCGGCGCGTTCATGCACGCCACGCACACCATCGGCAGGGTCGACGTCAAGGGCGTGGACGAGGACGAGTTCAAGTGCTACCCGCTGCGCGGCGACTCGCTGTCCTTCTACAGCCAGCTGTACGCGCGCCGCCTGCGGATGAAGTGGATGTACCTCACGCCCTCGGAAGCCCTGTGCATCATGTCGGACCAGATCAAGAACCAGCCTGTCAGGAGCCCCGAAGGGCCGGTGACGATCACCCGCAGGATGCGGTGGGTGGCGCGGCTGCTCGGGGCCTGGCCGTGGCCGTTCAGGCTGCCGGTGGACAAGGTCTTCCACCGCTACCTGTCGGAGCTGTCCGACTGGGACACCCCGCCGTTCTTCAAGCAGTTCCTGCACGTGTCTGTCACCCCGCAGGAGCTGACCCTGCGCTGCTTCGCCGCCACGGGGTGCCTGGCGCAGGAGTTCGATCCGCCGCTCGAGGACGAGGTGCGCATCGCTTTGTCGTAGCCATTTGGCACTCTTGACCACGTGTATGTCGTGGTCGCCGGAGAGACGGTGCTTCCGGTCGGCGGCTCGGCACGCCGTACCGCCGACCTGGCGGGGGCCGTGCGCGAGCTGGAGGCTGCCGAGCGCCCGCGGTGGGTGTGGGCCGATGCCCGGGAGGCCTATCCCGGCCTGCTGAGCGCGGGCGTGCGGGTCTCGCGCTGCCACGACATCGCGCTCACCGAAGGGCTGCTGCTCGCGTACGAGGGCCGCTACGGCGAGCCCCGCTCGGCCAGGGCTGCGCACGCCAGGCTGCACGGGCTGCCGGTGCCCGAGGAGCAGCCGAGCGCGCCTGACACGCTGTTCGCACCCGAGCCGCTCGGGGCCGAGGCGGTGGCCGAGGTGCTGACCGGCCAGCTGCGGCGGATCGAGGCGCTGCCGGAGCCGGGCAGGTTCAGGCTGCTGGTGGCGGCCGAGTCGGCCGGGGCCCTCATCGCGGCAGAGATGTCGCACGACGGCATGCCGTGGCGGCGCGACGTGCACGACGCGCTCCTGACCGACCTGCTGGGGCCGCGGCCCGTGCACGGCAT
>NZ_JBFAMX010000871.1:0-3338 GCF_040659615.1 Nonomuraea sp. NPDC049784 | reverse complement strand
GCGGCCGCTGGGTGCACCAGCGGCCGCCGACCGCCAGGCACTCCTCGCAGCCCTCAGGCGTCTTCGGCGCCGGGTCGTCCACCTTGGAAAGATGCTCACAAGTTGCCATACAAGAAATCCTATGACCACTGCCGCGAGCCGCATCCGCGGACCGGTTGTGCCGGAGATTCGATTGCCCGCGTGCCGGAATTTGCATACATTCCCACTGCGATAGTGCCTTCTCCCTCCGGTGCTGGAGGTAGCCGTGAGGCCACCATTGCTCGTGCGATTTCCCACACTCCGCACACCGGCCACGTCCCCGTCGGTGATTCCGGCGCCGATACGAGACGCCTATCCCGGGCTGGCTGCTGACTTCGAGGTGCTCGACCGCGAGGTGACCTCTGCTTTCGCCAAGTACGACGGGGCGGCACTGCGCGACCAGAACCGTTACCGCCGCCAGCAGGTCCTGATCCTGCTCGGGTCGGCCCTCATCGCAGGTCTCGGCGGCTTGCAGGCCGTACTGCCCGATCACCGGTGGCCGACCATTCTGCTCACCGTCATCGGGGTCGCGCTGGCCGCCAGCACCAAGTACGCCCGGGAAAGCGAGACGCTGGACGGCTACCTCGCCGCACGGGTGAAGGCCGAACGGCTGCGGGCGCTCTACTTCCGCTACCTGTCCAGAACCGGCCCGTACGCGCGCGAGGACAGGGAGCTCGCGCTCCGCCGCGCCGTGCTCGCGATCGAGGCCGACAAGGAGCCGGAATGAACGAAAGAGATGCGCAATTCCGTGCGCTCTACCGGGAATTACGCATCGACGAGCAGCGCCGGTTCTACGAAAAGCGGTGCGAGGAGTACGAGCAGGCCCGCCGGCAGGCGATCGCGCTCCGCAACGGGCTGCTCATCCTGTCGGCGCTGGCCGGCGTGGCGGGCCAGTTCGCGACCGGCGCGGGCAGGGCGACGTGCGGCGTCGCGGCCGCCGTGCTCGCGGCGCTGGCGGGCGCTTTGACGGCGTTCGAGGCGCTCATCGGCTTCGCGCAACTGCGCAAGCTGTACGGCGACGCGGCACTGAACCTGCGGACGGCGGCCCTCGACTGGGACGCCGCTGAATCCGAGGCCGACGTGGCGGCACAGGTCGAACGGATCGAGCAGATCTTCCGTACGGAGAACGGCCAGTGGGGCCAGCTCATGGTCCAGAACGAAGTGGCCTCCCCGCTGAGCGCGGAGCCGGCCGGCGAGGAGAAACCCTGAATCCGGCACGCCGGTTGGTCTCCGAGATCGCAGCCCTGGGCATGGAGGAAGGCATATGCGCGTACTCATCGTGAGCGGCCACCTGGTCGACCGGCCCGGCCGGGAGCCGCCGCGCTTTCCGCAGCACCTGGTCGGCGAGGTCACGGCCGAGATGAGCGCGATCTTCGAAGAGTGGGACATCGGGCCGGAGACGGCCGTGTTCTGCGGCGGCGCGCGCGGTGCGGACATCATCGGCGCCGAGCTGGCGCTGCGCCGCGGAGCCTCGGTGCACCTGTTTCTCGCTCTGCCGCCCGAGGAGTTCGTACGGAGTTCGGTTGATCTGCCCGGCACCACGTGGCGCGCCCGGTTCGAGGAGCTTCGCCGCCACGTGAAGGTCAGAGCGCTGCAGGCGGGCGCGGCGACGGGTGACGAGGTGTTCGCGCGTACGAACGAGTGGATGGTCGATGAGGCCTTGAGGCTCGACCCCGAGCCCCGCGCCATCGTCGTGTGGGACGGCAAGGCGGGCGACGGGCCCGGCGGCACGGCGGATCTCGTCTCACGACTGCGCCACGAGCCCGGCGACCCCCGGATCCGCATCATCGACCCCACTGTCTTGATCCCGCGCCACTCCTAGCCGCCCGGACGGTGGCGGGCAGGGGCTCAACCACCCAGCCGGTCAAGTGTGCGCTCCGTAACGGCGCTCAGCCGGTGAAGGGTCAGAGGCCGTTTCCTGGAGGGCCGTCAGCCGAAGTGCGGTGGGTGGTTTGCCCGTGCGCAGCCGTAACCCATGGAGAGCCGTCAGCCGAAGGGCGGCGGATGGCCCGTGCGCGGCCGTAACGCATGGAGAACTCAGAGCTTGCCGAGGGCGCGGGCGAGGATGGTGGCGGTGCGGGCGAGCGCTGTGTCGTCAACGGCCTCGCCAGGGGCCCGGTTGGTGTAGATCACCATGATGATGGGGGCGGCGTCCTTGGCGGGCCAGACGACCGCGATGTCGTTCGCGCCGCCGAACGCTGAGTTCGTGCCGGTCTTGTCCCCGACCGTCCAGGTCTTGGGCAGCCCGGCGCGGATGCGGGTGCCGCCCGTCTTGGTCGCGAGCAGCCAGGTGTTGAGCTGCTGCCGGTCCTTGGCGTCGAGCGCGTTCCCGGTCGTGACCGCGCGTAGGTCGCGGGCGATGGAGGCGGGCGTGGTGGTGTCGCGCTTGTCCTTGGCCGTCCAGTCGTTCAGCTCGGTCTCCCAGCGGTCCAGGCGGGAGATCGGGTCCTTCAGCGTCCTGAAGTACCGGGTCAGGCCCGCCGGTCCGCCGAGCTGCTTGAGCACCATGTTGCCCGCGGTGTTGTCGCTCAGGGTGATGGCCGCCTCGCACAGCCGGCTGACGGTCAGCCCGTCCTTCACGTGCTGCTCGGTGGTGGGGGAGTTCGGTTTGACCTCGTCGGCCGTCCAGTGCACGACCTTGTCCATCAGCCCCGGGTCGGAGGTGCGGGCCTTGTGCAGCGCGGCCGCGCAGGCCATCGCCTTGAACGTGGACAGCAGCGGGAAACGTTCGCCCGACCGGTACGCGACCGTCTTACCGGTGGCGGTGTCGATCGCGTACGCGCCGATGCGGCCCTTGAAGGACGCCTCCAGCGCGCGCAGCTCCTTGCGGGCCTGTGCCTCGCCCGAGACCACCTGCACCGAGGTCGCGGCGGACGCCGTGCTCGCCGGGAGGGCGCCGCCCGCCAGGAGGGAGACCGTCAACGTGGTCATTGCCGTGAAGCGGCGGTTTCGCATGCTTTGTCCTTGCTGTCGTCCGTCAATGGGCTAGGAGCAAAGCAGATGCGATCACGACATGTCTAATAGCGATATCACGAAGGAATCGATATCGGCTCAGTCATGAGACCAGGTCAGAGCCAGTATGCCGGCGGCGACGAGCCCGGCGGCGTGCAGGCACAACGCGGGCACGATGCCGACCGCCCCGCCGAGTACCCCGGCCAGCACCATGCCGGCCAGCGCCGTGGCCGCCTGGGCGCTGCCCAGGATGCCGAACACGCTTCCCCGATGGTCGTCGCCCGTGACGCTCTGGGCCAGCGTGGTGAGCCCCGCCATCGCGGCCCTCGCCCTGGCGTACGGCGCCGGACACCCCGATCTCGACATCC
>NZ_JBFAMX010000870.1:0-3383 GCF_040659615.1 Nonomuraea sp. NPDC049784 | reverse complement strand
CGCGACGCCTGCGCGGGCGCCATGCCGGACTGGCAGCGGTTCCTCGCCGGATACGCCGCCGGGGTGGACTGGCCGGTGTCGTGGTTCTGGCGCGAACTGTCGGCCGAGTACCCGGACGCGCTGGTGCTGCTGTCCCGGCGGGAGAGCGCCGAGCGCTGGTACCAGAGCATGGACCGGACGGTGCTGGAAGGGGCGCGCCGCCTGAGGAGCGGGAACTTCGACGGCGCGCGGCCGCCGATGGCCGCCCCTCTCACCCCCGAACAGGCCGGCGCCATGCAGGGGATGATCGGGGCCCTGTTCGGCGGCGCGTTCGGCGACCCCCACGACCGCGACAAGGTCATCGCGGCCTACGAGCGGCACCTCGCCGAGGTCCGCGCCACCGTCCCGGCGCACCGGCTGCTGGAATGGCAGCCGGCCGACGGCTGGGAGCCGTTGTGCGCCGCACTCGACCTCCCGATCCCCGACGAGCCGTTCCCCCACGAGAACAGCACGGCCGACATGCGGGCCCGGATCAGCGACATCAACAGCCCCTGATGCCGGCGAGGAGGGACAGCCCGGCCCGCATGAACCGCGTCGCCGTCGAGCGGGGTCGCTGCCGGTTGCCGTGAGGGGCCGATGTGAAAGGTGAGTGAACCTTGTTCGATGTGTTGGGGTGGTTGCGGTCGCTGTCCGGTGCGGGGCTGCTGATGGCGGCGGGGCTCGTGGGCCCGCCATGATGGGCAACGTGATCGGATTCGAGCTCGGCCGCCGCGTCGGGCCCCCCTTGCGCGAGACGAATCTGATCAAGAAACGTCTTTCGCGGCGCTGGGATCAGGCCGCGAAGCTGGTGAACGACCACGACAGCTGAGCGGTGTTGATAGGCCGCCTGATCGCCCCCGTACAGAGTTTCGTGCCTCCCGTGGCAGGCGCGGCGGGCATGCCCTACCGCAGGTTCCTGCCGCCGTTGGTGCTCGGCGCGGCCTGCTCTCAGGCGCTGCCGCTTCTGATCGGCGTCGGAGTTGTCGCGAGCCTGAACGCCGGTGGCGTGATTGCCCTCGTTGCCATCGCGTTGTTGACCGGAATGGTCGTCACCGTTGTGATGCGACGGCGACGCAGGGCCAGGCCCGCGCTCTCTGCGGATCCGGACCTTTGAGCCGAAGACATCGCCCGGGTTGGGTGGCCCAGGTCAACGCCTGCGGCCACCGACGCTGACACCTGACCCGGTGAAGCGGCCCCGGCCTGCTGCAGACGGCGAGCCAGGCCGACGCCTCACCGAGGCCGGAAGGTCGACATCCGCGCCCCTCGACATATCCAGGGGCGCCTCAATCACCAGATACTTGCCGACCGGCAGGTACGTTTCTCAGCATGACAGGAGCCACACGATGGCAGAAGACAGCGCGAAAGACGCAGCAAGCCCTTCGGCGGCGGGGCAGCAGGCCGGGCTGGGGTTCAGGCATCGCCAGATCCTGGTGACGATGAGCGGCCTGGTCATCGCCATGCTGCTGGCGATGCTGGACAACATGATCGTCGCTCCGGCGCTGCCGACCATCGTCGGCGAGCTGGGCGGCCTGAACCACCTGGCGTGGGTGACCACCGGCTACGTCCTGGCCTCCACCGTGGCCACGCCGATCTGGGGCAAGCTCGGCGACCTGTATGGCCGGCGCATCGTCTTCGTCGCCGCCGTGGCGCTCTTCCTGCTCGGCTCGGTCCTGTGCGGGATGTCGCAGGACATGGCGCAGCTGATCGGCTTCCGCGCCCTGCAAGGTCTGGGAGCCGGCGGCCTGATGGTCGGCGTGCTGTCGATCATCGGTGAGATGATCCCGCCGCTGGATCGTAGCAAGTACCAGGGCGTGATGATGGCCGCCATGCCGGTGGCGATGATCGGCGGCCCGCTCATCGGCGGCTTCATCACCGACAACCTCACCTGGCGCTGGGCCTTCTACGTCAACCTGCCGCTCGGCGCCATCACCCTGATCCTGTGCTGGATCACCCTGGCCAAGCTGCCCAAGGGCACCGGCAAGGCCGTGATCGACTGGTGGGGCACCGCGCTGCTGACGGTGTGGATCACCGCACTGGTGCTCATCACCAGCTGGGGCGGCACCCAGTACGACTGGAGCTCGCCGCAGATCCTCGGCCTGGCGGCGCTGGCAGTGACCGGGTTCGTCGCCTTCGTGATCGTCCAGCGGCGGGCAGCCGAGCCGATCATGCCGCTGCGGGTCTTCAAGAGCCGCAACTTCTCCCTTGCCGGCGCCGTCGCCTTCATCTCGGGTTTCGCCATGTTCGGCGCCACGGGCTTCCTGCCGCAGTTCCAGCAGTTCGTCCAGGGCTCCTCGGCCACCAACAGCGGACTGCTGCTCATGCCGATGATGATCGCCGCAATGATCGTCAGCCTGGCCGGCGGCGCGCTGATCAGCAAGACCGGGCACTACAAGTCGCTGCCCATCGCCGGCACCATCCTCGTCACCGCCGGCCTGGCACTGTTCGCCACCGTGAACCTCGACACCACCACCACGATGACGGCCCTCTACATGGTGGTCCTGGGCACCGGCATGGGCGCGCTGATGCAGACCAGCACCCTCATCGCCCAAAACAGCCTCGACCTGCGCGACATGGGCGCGGGCACCGGGGTGTCGACCTTCCTACGCAACATGGGCAGCTCACTCGGCGTCTCCCTGCTCGGCGCCGTCTACACCAGTCAACTGGCCGACTCCCTGGCCGGCGCCGGGCCGGCCGCGCAGAACGTCGCCGCCTCCGCCACCTCGATGACCCCGCAAGCGCTGCGTGCCCTCCCCGAATCAGCCCAGCACCTGTTCCAGCAAGCCGTCACCAACGGCATCACCACCCTGTTCACCTGGGGCGCGGCCGTAACCGCCGCCGGCATCGTCCTGGCCCTCTTCATCCGCCAGGTCCCGCTGCGCAGCACCGCCACACCAGCCGCCAGTCCCGATGCCGAGCCGGTCACGGCCGCCAGGTGAGGTCATCCGCCTGACCAGCCGGCGCCAGGCAAGGCCCACGACAACGAGGAGACAGCGCAATGACCCACACCAACGCTCCACGCCCCGGCTCGGGGACCACACGGTCTCCCGTGTCGGCTACGGGGCGATGCAGCTCGCCGCCTGCACCATGACCGCGCCCAAGCCATTGCGGTGCTGCGCCGCGCGGTCGAACTCGGCGTCGACCACGTCGACACCGCCCAGTTCTACGGCGACGGCTACGTCAACGACCTGATCCGTGAGGCGCTGCTCCCCGAGGACGGCGTGGTGGTCGTCAGCAAGGTCGGCGCCGACCCCGACCCCTCGTCCCTGGTGCGGGCAGTAGCCGGTGATGTGGGCTGAAAGTGCCGGGTTCTGTGGGAGGGGTCGTCATGGATTGGCCTGTCGCGATCGTCATCGTGTCCGTGATCT
>NZ_JBFAMX010000869.1:0-3387 GCF_040659615.1 Nonomuraea sp. NPDC049784 | reverse complement strand
CGCTCTGCAACGCGCGCAGCACCGACTGCGCCGCCTGCTCCACCCCGGTGCTGGTGGCGGGCGGCAGGCCCAACGAGGTGGAGAACTACCGGCAGTAAATTCGCTCGCCCCGGCCGTTCCCGGTGCGATTTGCTGGACGCATGCGGATCCAGCCCATCGATCTCGACCGGCCGGGAAACCTGGTCACGGGCCTGCACGAGGCGTACCTGGCGGCCTACTCCGGCGATCCGGGGCCGACGATCTCGCCGGCCCGCTTCCGCCGCGAGATCGCCACGCATACAGCGGGTGAGCGGGCCGAGCTGTGGGCGGTCGTCGAGGACGGCGAGGTCGTCGGCGGCTACGGGCTGTCGCTCCCCCAGCTCGACAACACCCACATGGGCTGGCTCTTCCCCCTCGTGGTGCGCCCCGAGCGGCGCGGCCGGGGGCTCGGCTCAGCGCTGTTCGAGCATGTGCTGGAACGCTTGCGCGCCCACGGCAGGACCCTGCTCCTCACGGAGACCGCCGCCACCGGCGTGGGCGCCCGCTTCGCGCTCGCCCACGGCATGACGGTCTCCCTCGTGGAGGCCCGGCGCACGCTGGACCTCCGCAAGGCCGACTGGGACGCGCTGGAACGCATGCTCCCCCGCGTCGAGGGCTACCACCTCGAACGCTGGACAGGGCCGGCCGGGCCCGAGCTGATCCCCGACCTCGCGGCCCTGATGAAGGGCATGAACGACGCCCCGCGCGACGCGGACATCGAGGACGCGGACTTCAGCCTCGACCGCATCCGCGACCGTGAGGAGAGCATCCCGTACCGCGGCCTGACCGCGTACTCGATGATCGCCCGCCGCGACTCCGACGGGGCTCCCGCCGGATACACGCGCATCTACCTCGAAGCCGACCACTCCACCGGCTGGGGCCACCAGGCGGACACGACAGTGCTGGCCGAGCACCGGGGCCACCGCCTGGGCCTGCTGCTCAAGGTCGCCAACCTGCTCTGGCTCCGCGAGCACGAGCCGCACCTGGAGCGGATCATCACCTGGAACGCCACCTCCAACGCCCACATGCTGGCCATCAACGAGGCCATGGGCTTCGAGCTCTTCGACGAGTGGAACGAGTGGCGGCTGGCGTTATAGACCGGAGGTTGCGCCCATGTTAAGCGGAGGTTAGATCTCGGCCTCCGGCCCTTGTCCGAACATCCTTCTGTGGGGAGGCTCTGACCTGCACCTACTCCCCCCAGGAGGTTCTCCGTGAGTAAGGCACGCGTGCCGTGGAAGGCAGTGATCGGCGGGTCGATCGGGAATCTGGTCGAGTGGTACGACTGGTTCGTCTACTCCAGCTTCGCCGTCTACTTCGCCGCGTCCTTCTTCCCAGAGGGCGACACGACGGCACAGCTGCTCAACACCGCAGGCATCTTCGCCGTCGGCTTCTTCATGCGTCCGGTCGGCGGCTGGCTGCTCGGCCGCTTCGCCGACAGGAAGGGCCGCAAGGCGGCGCTGACGCTGACGGTGACGCTGATGTCGGGGAGCGCGCTGCTCATCGCGATCGCCCCGACGTACGGAATGGCGGGCGCCTTCGGCTCGGTGGTCCTGCTGGTGGCCCGTCTGTTGCAGGGCCTTTCGGTCGGCGGCGAGTACGCTGCCAGCGCCACCTACCTGACCGAGGCCACGCCGCAGGGCAGGCGCGGCTTCGCCTCCAGCTTCCAGTACGTGTCGATGACCGCGGGCCAGCTGGTCGGCCTCGGCCTGCAGATCATCCTGCAGAACACGATGTCGAAGGAGGCGCTCAGCTCCTACGGCTGGCGCATCCCGTTCATCGTGGGCGCGGTGGGCGCGGCGGTCGTGTTCTACCTGCGGCGCAGCCTGCTGGAGACCGAGGCACACGATGAGGAGACCAAGCACTCCCAGGAGCGCGGCACGATCAAGCAGCTCTGGGCGCACAAGAAGGAGGCCGTGCTGGTCATCGCGCTGACGATGGGCGGCACGGTCGCGTACTACACCTACACCACCTACCTCACCAAATATCTGGTCAACACCGCGGGCATGGCGAAGGAGACCGCGGCTCTCGTCAGCTTCTCCGCGCTGTTCATCTTCATGCTGCTGCAGCCGCTGGCGGGCACGCTGTCGGATCGGATCGGCCGGCGGCCACTGCTGATCACCTTCGGCATCGGCTCGATGCTCGGCACGGTGCCGCTGATGACCGCGCTGGGCAGCGCCAAGGCGTTCGGCGGCGCGCTGGTGCTCTCCCTGGTCGCACTGATCATCGTGACCGGCTACACCTCGATCAACGCGGTGGTCAAGGCAGAGCTGTTCCCCACTCACGTGCGAGCCCTCGGTGTGGCGTTGCCGTACGCGATCGCGAACGCGCTGTTCGGCGGCACGGCCGAGTATGTGGCCCTCTGGTTCAAGAGCGCGGGGATCGAGTCCGGCTTCTACTGGTACGTCTCCGCGCTCGCGGCGATCTCGCTGGTGGTCTACCTCACCATGCGCGAGACCCGCGATGCGGCGCTGACCAGGTCCGAGCAGGGGGAATCGGTGCCGGTCTCCGCTTAACCTGGCCATATGCGAGTTCTCCTGGTCGAGGACGACGATCGGCTCGCGTCCGCGCTCACCACGGCCCTCGCCCGGCACGGCCACCAGGTCATCCGGGCGGGGCTGGCCGTCGACGCCCTCCGCCTGGCGGGGGGCGTCGACTTCGTCCTGCTCGACCTGGGCCTGCCGGACATGGACGGGCTCGAGGTGCTGCGCCGTCTGCGCCGGGTGTCGGCGGTGCCGCTCATCGTGGTCACGGCCCGTACAGAAGAGCGTGAGGTGCTGCGCGGGCTGCGCTCGGGGGCCGACGACTACCTGATCAAGCCGTTCCGCACGGTCGAGCTGATGGCCCGCATGGAGGCGGTGGTGCGCCGCGGCACCAGGCCGCGGCCGGCCCGCGACGACGTGGTGAGCGTCGGCGACGTCCGCATCGACCTGGAGTCCAGGCAGGTCTCCGTGGCCGGGGAGCCGGTGACGCTGACCAGGCGCGAGTTCGACGTGCTGGCGATGCTGGCGCGCGAGCCGGGCGTGGTGCGCGGCAGGGAGGAGATCCTCGACGAGGTCTGGGGCGACCCGCTGCTGTCGGCGTCCCGGTCGCTGGACGTGCACGTGGCCAACCTGCGCTCGAAGACCGGCCGCCCCGGCCTGGTGGAGACGTTGCGCGGCACCGGCTACCGGCTGGGATCGACGGCGTGAACTCCCGCCTGGTGGTCACGTTCACCACGCTGATCGTCTTCCTCATCGCTGCGCTGGCCGTGCCGCTCGGCCTCGCCTACGCCTCCCACCGTACGAACCGGCTGCTCCTCGACCGCCGCGCCGACGCCACCCGCTTCGCCGAGCTGGCCGACCAGGCGGCCAGGGAGGACGACCGCGCGGG
>NZ_JBFAMX010000868.1:0-3392 GCF_040659615.1 Nonomuraea sp. NPDC049784 | reverse complement strand
GCCGCCGGCGAGCCCTCCGACGGCGTAGGCGATGCCGATCGCGGACCAGGCCGGAGCTCCGCCGAGGTGCTTGTCTGCCACATACGGGCCGAGAACCAGGAACGGCGCGACCACGATCAGGTTGGTCAAGGCCACGTGGATGATCGACATCAAGAGCCAGGATCGTCTGGTGACTTCCGCGAGGCCGTCTTTGATGCTGGTCAGCAGTCCTGCGCTCGTGGCCGGGGGCTGCGTGGCGACGGCGCGGGGAAGGCGAGTGAGAAAGGCCGCGCTCACCAGGAACGTGGCCGCGTCGATCAGGATCGCCCACCCCGGCCCTACGGTTGCCACCAGCACTCCGGCCGTGCTCAGCGCCAGGATCGAGGTGATGCTGCGCGACATCGACAGGAGCGAGTTGGCTTCCTGCACCCGTTCCTTGCCGGCGAGCATGGCCACGAGACCGACCGAGGCGGGGGTGAAGAGGGCAGATCCCATGCCCGCGATGAGTTGCAGGACGACGATCATCCAGATGCGGGCCGTTCCGCTGAGGAGAAGGGCCGCAGTGGCTGCCTGGGCGAACATGCGCATCAGGTCGGCGACCAGCATGACGTTGCGTCGAGAGAAGCGGTCGCCGAGGGCGCCGCCGAAAAGGCTCAGCGCGATGACGGGGATCCTGG
The DNA here is from genome assembly GCF_040659615.1 of Nonomuraea sp. NPDC049784. Lineage (NCBI taxonomy): Bacteria > Bacillati > Actinomycetota > Actinomycetes > Streptosporangiales > Streptosporangiaceae > Nonomuraea > Nonomuraea sp. NPDC049784. Next base: position 2,736 of record NZ_JBFAMX010000868.1, on the reverse strand, counting down.
TGCTCAGGATGACGATGCCGAGATCGGCGGGCGATCCGGTGAGGTGCAGGACGGCGAAGGCGATCGCCAAGGGGGTAAGGGCGTCTCCGAACGTCGAAGCGGTGTGACCGAAGAAGTAGCGGCGAAAGTCCCGGACGGTGAGGGGAGCGATCGCCTCGCGGATGGGTTTCACGCATCACCATCGCTGTTCGTGGCGCAACCGCGGGGACGGGAGGCGACGTCCGCCATCAGATCCTCGGGATATGGGTGGTCGTGAAGCGATGGGCCAAGCTCACGCAAGAGGGCACCTCTTTCCATGGAGCGTGCTGATCCGAGATAGGACCGAACCTGTCAGGCCGCAGGTGCCTGAGCGTGATCGACTGTGGTGATCAGGTCACCTTGACATAGGCGGCTGACATTTCCGGGGCCAGGTGCTCGCCGCGGGCGGGCACCCGGCCCCGGGGTTGTGCTCGGCTCGGTAAACGTCGACGTTGACTGGCAGGGACAGATCTTGAGAGCGGTAGTGACTGGCAGTGCTTCGCCGTTTACAGTGTGGAGTTGTTGGGCTGCATGGCGTGAATGCGGCAGGCGGGTACGGCTGCTTCTCCTGTGGGAGGCGATGGTGACGTCACTGTTGGAACGCGTGGCCCAGGCCGAGACGGCTGCGCTACGGCAGGCCGAGGACTTGCGGGCACAACTGGCCGCGGTCGAGGAACGACTGCAGCGCCTGGCTATCACGCGCGAGACGCTGACAGAGTTCACCGGCGATCATCTCAGCCACGCCGACATGGCTGAAGGTGACGGCGTGGTCGTCGAGGAGGAACCGCCCGCCCCGGCTCGCCTCGACCCTGAAGTCAAGCACGCACAGCTACCGCCGCTGCGGGGGTTCAGGCAGCAGGTGGTGGCGCTGCTGGCCACGGCCGATGAGCCGATGCGGGCACGGGAGATCGTGCAGGCGATCGGCAAGCCGGACACCCGCTCCCAGGTCGAGGGGATGCGTTCACGGTTGCAGCGACTGGTGACTGATGGGTGGCTTTGCCGGGAAGCCGATGGGCTTTACGCGATAACCGCCGGTATCAACGGCTACGCACCGACCGGGGAGGCCGATTGACCATCCGTCCCTGATCACGGCCATGCCGTGCATGAGCAGGGTGCCGCCGAGGTTGCGTCTCGGCGGCACCCGAGGTTGCGTGAGCGACCAGCAGGTCTAACCGACAGTGGCTCCCGCATTCCCGAGAGTAACCCGGATGGGTTCTCTTGGGGAGACGTCGAGCCCGGATTTCGCCTGCCCTGCCACCGACAGGACGAGGCGGGAAGGATCGACGATGCCCTCACCAGGGCCAAGACTCGTTCGTCCCGGGTCAGCTTCCGCCGGACCCACCGGGCGAGACCGGCCACAGCCGGATTCCCAGCCCGGCCTCCAACTGCGCGATGGTGGCCACATCGGGCCAGCAACGCCCGGCGACCAGGTCGTTGATAGTCTGCCGGTTCACGCCCGACAGCACCGCCAGGCGGCGGAAACTCAGCCCTTGGCCGGCGATCACCTCGGCCAAGGTGGCGGCGATCGCTTGGACGACGGCGGCGGCCACATGGCCGGACAGATTCGCGTGGGGCCAGTTCTCCGGGTCGTCGGCCAACTCCCGGGGAGAGCGGGAACGCCCGCGTCCTCCGACCATGACAAACGACTCCTTTCGGTAGATGTCGTCGTCCTCCGTAACGGCAGGTTGTCCTGCCGCTATGGATGGGGTGTGACCCTCGACGCGGAAACCTCGGCGAAGATCACCGGCTACCGGCCGCAGCAGGCCACGCCGGAATGGGAACAGATCGCCGGGCACGTCCGGATGCTGGTCGCCGCCAGCGCCAACCGCTCCCCCTACCGCGTGCAGCGGCTGCTCACCGCGACCACCCAGCTGGCCGTGTGGTGTCACCGCTCCGGCCTGCCCGATGACCCGGAAGTGTGGCTGCGGCACGAGACGATCGACGCGTTCGTCCTGACCGGCTGCACCGATCTGGCCCCGAGCTCGGCGCAAACCTACCGGTCCTGGCTGCGGCACATGCGCGCCACGCTGGCCTGGCTGGAACGCGGCGAACAGGTGCCGCCACCGATGAAAGCCCCCAAGAAGGTCAGCCCGCCGTACTCGCCAGCCCAGCTCGGCCGCCTTCGCGGCTGGGCCGAACGCCTGCCCGGCCAGGCCAGGGGCGACGCTCTGGCGTTGATGGCGCTCGCCTGCGGCTGCGGTCTGACCTCTGGAGAAGTGGCCGCCGTCCGCACCGGGCATCTGCGCCGCTTGGACTGCGGCGCGGTCGTGATCGCCGTCCCCGGCACCGAGCGGTTGATCGTCTGCCGCGCCGCCTGGGAGGACGTCCTGGCTCATGCCGCCGACCAGCCGGGCGACCGGTTCGTGTTCCGGCCCAGGCGCACCGCCCGGCACGCCAAGAACCTGTTCAGCTCCTGGACAGCCCGCCACACCCCGACCGGCGGCCTGCCCGCCCTGTCGGTGCGCCGGCTGCGCTCCTCCTGGATCGTCGAGTTGCTGAGCGCCCGCATCGATTTGGGGGTGGTGGCCGCCGCAGCCAGGATGAGCACCTCCGCACTGGCCCGCTACCAACATTTCGTCCCCGTCCTGGACGAGCCCACCGCGGTCGCGCTGCTGCGCGGCAGGCCCGACGAACAGGCCAGGTGAGTACGGCGCAGCCACGCGCCTGGCCGCCGCGCACCACCCGAGCCCGAGCCACCCGGCCCCGGCCACCTGCCAA
>NZ_JBFAMX010000867.1:0-3400 GCF_040659615.1 Nonomuraea sp. NPDC049784 | reverse complement strand
GCAGCTCGTCGAGTTCCGCAATCCCGACCTGATCGCGCTCGGCAGCAGCTCGGTGGCCGGGATCCCGGTCATCGTGCTGATCGCGGCGGCGCTGACGTTGATCGTGCTGTTCGTGGTGCGGCGGACCACGTTCGGGCGGCAGGTGGTGGCGATCGGCGGCAACCGGTCGGCCAGCGAGCTGTCCGGGCTGCCGGTCAAGCGCGTGCTCCTGACCGTCTACGTGATCTCAGGGCTCCTCGCCGCGCTGGCCGGGGTGCTGGCCACCGCCCGGCTGCAGGCCAGCGACCCGACCTCGCTCGGCCTGTTCATCGAGCTGTCGGCGATCACCGCTGTCGTGGTCGGTGGCACCCCGCTGACCGGCGGCCGGATCAGGGTGCTCAGCACGGTCATGGGCGCGCTGCTCATGCAGCTGCTCTCCGCCACGCTGATCAAACACAACCTGCCGCAGTCATGGACCCAGATGGTCCAGGCGGTCATCATCCTGGCCGCCGTCTACGCCACCCGGGAGCGTCGATGAACCGTGAACAGGTGAGCCGGCTGCTCCAGCAGCACGGCGCCACGATGGTGCTGGGCCTGCTGGTGATCGTGGGCAGCCTGGCGTTCGACTCGTTCGCCACCCCGGAGAACGCGGCCAGCGTCGTCGTCTCGTCGTCGTTCCTGGCGATCATCGCGATCGGGATGACGTTCGTCATCATCAGCGGCGGGATCGACCTGTCGGTGGGATCGCTGTTCGCGCTCGGCGGCGTGCTGGCGGCCTACGGGTCCCAGTACGGGCTGATCGTGGCGGTGCTGCTGCCGCTGGCGGTGTGCGGGGTGGTCGGCCTGCTGCAGGGCCTGGTGATCGCGCGTACGGGGATGGCGCCGTTCATCGTGACCCTGGCGGGCCTGCTCGGAGTCCGCGGGCTGATGCTGGCCATCTCGAACGAGGGCGCCACCACCTATCTCGTGAAAGATCGGGCGTTCGCCACCTTGGGGCAGGGTGAGATGCTCGGCCTCTCGTACCCCGTCTACATCACGATCGTGCTGGCTCTGCTGGCGATGGTCCTGCTGCAACGCACCGGCTTCGGCCAGAACGTCTACGCCATCGGCGGCAACGAGCAGGCGGCGGCTCTGATGGGTGTGCCGGTCGCGCGCACGAAGGTCTACGTGTACGTCATGTCGGCCCTGCTCGCAGGCCTGGCCGGGGCCCTGAACGCCGCCCGGCTCTCCTCCGGGGTGACGATCCTGGGCATCGGGCTCGAACTGGACGTCATCGCGGCCGTCGTGATCGGCGGCACCCTGCTGACCGGCGGAGCCGGCGGGATCACGGGGACGGTGGCGGGAGTGCTGCTGCTCGGCGTCATCCAGAGCCTGATCAACCAGGTCGGGAGCCTGACCTCGGCGTTCCAGCAGGTGGTGAGCGGGTTGTTCCTGGCGCTGGTGGTGGTGGCGCAGCGGCTGCTGAGCAAGGCCCAGCGGTTGACGTAAGCCCGAACGGGCGCGTCCCCGGAAACCGGCTTGCCGCGGCGTACGTCGGATAGGGCATGACCATGCTGGAAATACGCCCAGGCACGGCAGACGACCGCGAGTGGATCTTCCGGCTACGGCACGAGGTCTACGCACGTGAGCTCGGCCAGCACACCCCCAATCAGGCCGAACGCCTGACCGACGCGCTCGACGGCGACAACGTCTACCTCGTCGCCGCCGGCGACGGCGAGCCCGTCGGGTTCGTCAGCGTGACGCCGCCCTGGGCAGGCCGCTACTCCGTCGACAAGTACCTCACCCGCGACGGCCACCCGCTGCTCGGCCAGGACGGGCTGTTCGAGATCCGCATCCTGACCGTGGCGCCGCGCTGGCGGGGAAGCGCGGCGGCGGTGCTGAAGAAGAACGCGGCGCAGCGCTGGGTGGCCGCGCACGGCGGCAGGACCGTCGTGGCCCTGGGACGGGCCGAGATCCTCGGCATGTACGTGGCGGCCGGGCTGACCAGTGCCGGGACGCGGGTGCGGTCGGGCGCCGTCACCTTCGAGGTGCTGTACGGGCAGGTGGATGACCTGGCCTCACGGGCGCTGCGGCTGTACGGGCCGTTGTTACGCGCGCTTGAGCCGAGGGTGCGGTGGAGTCTGGACATGCCGTTCCTGCCCGGCGGCGCGGACGGCTGCCAGCATGGTGGCGCGTCGATCGGGGCGCTGGGCAGACGGTTCGACACGGTGAAGGCGCGTGGGGACGTGGTCCCCGCCGATGTGCTCGACGCCTGGTTCCCGCCCGCGCCCGCCGTGGTCGAGGCGCTGGGCGACGACCAGGGGTGGCTGGCGCGCACCTCGCCCCCTGCCTACCCCGAGGGGCTGGTGGACGAGATCGCCGAACGACGCGGCCTGCCCGAGCCGGCGATCGCGGCCGGGGCGGGCTCGTCGGACCTGATCTACCGCGCGTTCCGCGGCTGGCTGGATGGCTCGTCGCGGGTGCTGCTGCTGGACCCGGCCTACGGCGAGTACGCGCACGTCGTCGAGCGGGTGATCGGCTGCCGCGCCGACCGGTTCGCGCTGCGGCGAGCCGACGGGTGGCGGCTCGACCTCGACCGGCTGCGCGACACCCTGCGCGAACGCTATGACCTGGTGGTCGTCGTCAACCCCAACAACCCGACGGGCGTGCACACCGACGCGGGCGAACTGCGCCGGGTGATCGAGGACGCGCCGAGCGGTACGCGGTTCTGGCTCGACGAGGCATACGTCGAGTACGTGGAGGGCGAGCCGTCGCTGGAAGCGTACGCCGCTGCGTCCGAAAATATCGTGGTGTGCAAATCGATGTCCAAGATGTACGCCCTGTCGGGGTTGCGGGTGGCCTATCTCGCTGGTCCAGCGGAGATCGTGGCCGGGATACGGCGCTGGGCTCCACCGTGGGGCGTCAGCCTCCCCGCCCAGATCGCCGCCGTGAACGCTCTGCGCGACCCCGGCTACTACGCCGCACGCTGGGCGGAGACGCGCACTCTGCGTGCCGACCTCGTGAAGAGGCTGGCCGCGATCGGCGGCGGCCTGCATGCGCACGAGGCGGTGGCCAACTTCGCGCTGCTGACGTTGCCCCGTGGCGGTCCCGGCGCGGCCCGGTTGGTGGAGGCGTGCCGGCGGCGCGGGGTGTTCCTGCGCGACCTGTCGCCGCTGTCGCCCGCCTTCGAGGGCAGGACCGTACGCGTCTCGGTACGCGATGCGGCGGCCAACGAACGCTGCGCCTCTGCTGTGGCCTCCGCGGTCACCGCCCTCGGGGACGGCGGTTGATCACGCCCGCCACGGCCGCCCCGTACGTGGCGGTGGCGCTCGCCGTCGGCGGGGTCGCCGCGACCCTGTCGCGCAGGCGCGAGTACGTCCTGCGCTGGTGCGCCTGGGCGGTGGCCGTGCCCGTGGTGGTCGCCGCCCTGTACGCCGGTCGC
>NZ_JBFAMX010000866.1:0-3400 GCF_040659615.1 Nonomuraea sp. NPDC049784 | reverse complement strand
GCCGAGGTCGAGGATCTGGTCGGGTTCTTTGTCAACACGTTGGTGTTGCGTGCCGATCTGTCCGGCGATCCGACGTTCGGCGAGTTGGTCGGTCGATTCGCGAACGACGCGACCAGCTCGCCCGCCGTGGCCTGGATGAACGGCAGCGCGGCCGTCACCTTGGCGGGGGACAGGCCGCGGGTGAGCGGCCTGCGATAGCGGGCGTGCGCCTCGCCGTCCGTGCTCAGCACCACCGGGGCGTTGCCGGGCACGGCCGCCAGCTCGGCGAACGCCGCCGGGCCCGGGAGCACGTCCGGCCGCAGCGCGCCCTTGGAGGAGAAGTCGTCAGGGCGCCCCAGCACCTCGCGCACGTCGGCGTGCCGGGCCACCAGCCAGGCGTCCAGCTCCTCGACGAAGGTCAGCCCCGGGGCGGCGCGCGCCCTGGCGTAGAGGGGATACGGGTCGCGGTAGAGCGCCTCTCGATCCACGCGTCCATGCTCCTAGCAGGGCGGCGGCCGGGCAAGATCTGAAATTTTCTTTTAGTTCACTCTTAAGTCTTGAAAGTTATATCCACGAGCGATTGAGTTCGGTCGTGCAGTCCCTCAGAATCCTGGCCGCCGCGGCCCTGGCGTTAGGCCCCCTGGCCCTGACCGCCGCTCCCGCGCAGGCCGATCCCACGACCCCCGCAGAGGACGCGCTCGAGGCGTCGTCCTATCCGCCGCCGTCCACGTTGCTCGCCCAAGACGCCGGGCAGAAGCTGGAGACGGCCAAGAAGACCCGGCCGGTGGCGCCGGGCATCTCGCTGACCTCCTTCGACACCTATGACGAGCTCGGCTGGCTGCGTGCGGACGCCGTCACCGCCGACCTCGGCGGTGCCAAGGCCGACTACCTGTTCTCCGGCGAGGTGACCAAGACCGAGCCGCTGTCCGGGCCGGCCAAGCGCGCGCACGCCGTCGCGGCCGTCAACGGCGACTTCTTCGACATCAACAACTCCGGCGCCGCCCAGGGCATCGGCGTTCAGGACGGCTCGCTGGTGCAGTCGCCCGTCGCCGGCCACGAGAACGCGGTCGCGGTCACCGGCGACGGCGTCGGGCGCGTGCTCAAGATGTACTTCGAGGGCACCGCCACGCCGGCCGGCGGGTCACCGATCAAGCTGACCCAGTTCAACCAGATCGTGCAGAGCGGCGGCGTCGGGCTGTTCACGCCCCTGTGGGGCTCCTACACCCGGGCCCGCGCCGTCGAGGGCGCCAAGTCCGTCGCCGAGGTCGTCCTGGTGGACGGGGTGGTCTCCGAGGTACGCACGTCCGCGGGCACCGGCCCCATCCCCGCCGGGACCACGATCCTGCTGGGCCGCGACGCCGGCGCCACCGCGCTGTCCGCGCTGAAGGCCGGCGACCGGGTCGACGTGAAGTACCAGCCGAAGCCGTCGGACGGCAGCCAGGTCAAGGCGGCCGTCGGCGGCAACTGGGTGCTGGTCAAGGACGGCGTCGTGCAGAACTCCACCGACCCCGCCGCGCACCCCCGTACCGCCGTCGGGTTCTCCGCTGACGGCAGGAAGATGTACCTGCTGACCGTGGACGGCCGCCAGGCGGACAGCCGCGGCGTCACGCTCAACGAGCTCGCCGCCATGATGGCCGACCTCGGCGCCGCCAACGCGCTCAACCTCGACGGCGGCGGCTCCTCCACCATGCTCGCCCGCGAGCCCGGCTCCGCCGACGTCCAGGTGGAGAACAGCCCCTCCGACGGCGGCGAGCGGCACGTCCCCAACGGCCTCGCGCTCTACGCGCCCGAGGGCAGCGGCAAGCTGAAGGGCTTCTGGCTGGAGACCGCGAGCGACCCCGACAAGGCGCCCGGCGTCGGTCCCGTCGCCGGCGGCCGCCCCGACCGCGTCTTCCCCGGACTCACCAGGCGGCTGACCGCCGCCGGATACGACGAGACGTACGGCCCCGCCGCCGGCACGCCGTCGTGGCGGGCGAACCCGGCGGTGCACGGCGTCATCCGCGACGGGAAGTTCCACGCGCTGGTGCCCGGCCAGACCACCGTCACCGCCTCCCGCGGCAGCGCCAAGGGCACCATCGACCTGACCGTCCTGCAGCCCCTTGAGCGGCTCGGCGCCACCGCCGACCGGCTCGGCATGCCGGGCGCGGACGGTGTGGCCACGTTCGGCGTGGTCGGGTACGACCGCAACGGCAACTCCGCGCCCATCGAGCCCTCCGACGTCACGCTCGACTACGACAAGAGCCTGTTCGAGGTGACCCCCGCGGAGCAGGGCTACTACTCCGTCAAGGCCAAGAAGGCCACCGGGTCCGGCCTGATCACCGCCAAGGTCGGCAAGATCAGCACCGCCGTGCCGGTGACGGTCGGGTTCGAGGAGAAGCCGGTAGCCGACTTCGAGGACGCGGCCAAGTGGACGTTCGCCGCCGCCCGCGCCACCGGCTCCCTGTCGGCCGCGCCAGGACAGACCGGCGGCGGCCTCAAGCTGTCGTACGACTTCACCACCTCGACCGCGACCCGGGCCGCGTACGCCAGCCCGCCGCAGCAGATCGTGATCGACGGGCAGCCGCAGGCGTTCGGGCTCTGGATCAACTCCACGGGCAAGGGCGAGTGGCCCAGCCTGGAGTTCTACGACGCGCTCGGCCAGTCGCAGATCCTGCGCGGGCCGTACATGACGTGGACCGGGTGGAAGTACGTCGAGTTCGCCGTGCCACCCGGCGTGAACTACCCGCTGAAGCTGCGGCGCTTCTACGTGGCCGAGACCAAGGCGGACGTGAAGTACACCAACGAGATCCTCATCGACGGCCTGGTCGCCAAGGTGCCGCCGTCGATCTCCGCGCCTGCTTCGCCCCGGATCGCCGATCCGGTGGTCAAGGCGGACGTGGCCAAGATGCCGTGGCGGTTCGCGGTCATGTCGGACGCGCAGTTCGTGGCCAGGGAGCCGGACAGCGACATCGTCAAGAACGCGCGCCGCACGCTGCGCGAGATCAAGGCGGCCAAGCCCGACTTCCTGCTGATCAACGGCGACCTGGTGGACGAGGCGTCGCCCGAGGACTTCGCGCTGGCCAAGAAGATCCTCGACGAGGAGCTGGGCGGAACGGTGGAATACCACTACGTTCCCGGCAACCACGAGGTCATGGGCGGCAAGATCGACAACTTCAAGGCCGTCTTCGGTGACACGTACAGCACCTTTGACCACAAGGGGACCCGCTTCATCACCCTGGACACCTCGCGCCTGAACCTGCGGGGCGGCGGCTTCGACCAGGTGGCGATGCTCCGGTCCCAGCTGGACAAGGCCGCCGAGGACCCGTCGGTGGGGTCGGTCGCCGTCCTGTTCCACGTCCCGCCGCGCGACCCGACGCCCGGCAAGGGCAGCCAGCTCGGCGACCGCAAGGAGGCGGCGCTGGTGGAGGGCTGGCTGGCCGAC
>NZ_JBFAMX010000865.1:0-3407 GCF_040659615.1 Nonomuraea sp. NPDC049784 | reverse complement strand
CGTGGCGCGCGCAAGGCCGGCGGACCGCTCGCCTCGCTGTGTGGATCGCGGGCCGGTGGCCGTGACCGGTTCGAGCACGTTCGTGCGGGAGCACCTGTCGGACGCGCTCGCCGATCGGGGGTTCCGTCTCGCCGGACCGGGCCCTGGCGTGCCGGTGGTGCACGTCTGCGCGCTCGGCTGGTCCCCGGACGCCGATCCCGAGGAGGAGGTACGGCTGGCGCGGGCGGCCTTCGCCGGCGGGCCCGGCGGGGTGCTGCTCAGCTCGTTCCACGTCTATCCGGAGCGGAAGTGGGCGGACGAGGAGACGCCCGTCAGCCCCGCCGCCACGCCCTTGTCCCGGGCGCTGCTCCAGGTGGAGGAGGCGGCGGCCGGGGCGGTGGTGCTCCGGCTCGGCGAGCCGTACGGGCCTGGCATGCCGCAGCGGGGACCGGTGGCCGATCTGGTGCTGCGGTCGTCACTCAACCGGCCCGCGCCAGTCTCCGGGTGCCCGGTGCAGCTCGTACACGTGCAGGACGTCGCCAGGGCGGTGCTGGCGGCGCTGGAACGGGGTTCCGCGGGGCGCGTCTACAACATCGCCCATCGGAAGCGGGTGCGCATGGGGGAGCTGGCTGAGGCGGTGTCCCAGGCGGTGCGGCCGATGGACGTCGAGACGTCGGACGAGCCTGCGGGGGCGCTGGTGAACGTCGAGCGGGCAGGGGTCGAGCTCGGGTGGCGGGCGAGCGTGACGCTGGACTACGGGCTGCACACGTGTGCGCAGTGGCTCGCCTACGAGAGCGACCGTCCGTAGGGAACCCGTCCACGGGCCGCTCTTCGGGGGCCGCTCTCCGGGGCCGCCGTTCAGGGGCCGCCAACGAGTGAGCGCCAGCGGATGAGACCGTCGGGTCCCGCGCCGATGAGCCGTCCCCCGGTGGCGGCCAGCGCGGTGCGTCCTGCGGCGGGGCCGAGGTCGGTCCAGGGTGACTCGTGCCGCTCGGCCGACCTGACCAGGATCCGGTCCGCCGAGACGGCGAACAGCCGGCCGTTCATGGCGGTCAGGCTCACCACTCCGACGGCCGGACCCACCCTCCTCCAGTCATGCGCGTCGAGCCGCCGGATGGGCAGGTGCCACAGCTCGCCGGCCGAGGTGACGGCGAACAGGCCCTCGTCCACGGCGGCCAGGCCGATGGTGCCCTCGGGCGCCCGGCTGACGTCTTTCCACGGCTGCGGGGCCGAGACTGGCTCGCGGTCGGGAGCGTCCTGCCACCGCTGCGGGGCCGGGACAGGGTCGCAGTAGCGGATGGCGCCGGTGGGTGCGACACCGTACAAGCCCGCGGGCGGGCCTCCGTGCGCCTCTCTCGGCGCGGCGAGGGCGATCGCGTCGGTCTCGCCGATCGCCTGCCAGGGGAGGTTCTGACCCGAGACGTCGCGGACCGCGAGCGTCCCGTCCGAGCACGCCGCGTACAGGCGGTTCTCGCAGCACACGAGCGTCCGCACGCCAAGCCTGGACGGCGAGTCACCCGCCGCCGCATCGGAAGCGCCGCCCTTCGCGCTCTGGGGCGCCGCGTCGGCGAGACGGTGTACGGCGGAGCCCGGCGCAGCGTGCACAGCGCCCGAGCTAGGCGAAGCGGGTGGGTGGGGGGTTGGGCCGATCGTGTCCCAGGTGGGGGTGGAGGAGCGGCGGGAGAGGCGGTTGAGGACGTTTCGAGTGATGGTGGCCAGGACCGGGTCCTGGAGGGTGTTGCCCCAGTTGATGGTGCCCGCGTTGAAGACCGTGCCGGAGCCGAGGCGGTGGATGCCCATCGTGGCGGCGCCGCCCTTGCCGTAGCGGCGCCAATGGGACAGGTCGGCGGTGGCGAGGACGACTAACGACGGCGGGGTGCCGTCGCGGCCGCTCGCCCGGGGTACGCCGGCCACCCATTCGAGGTCGGCCGCGTCCGTCTCGTAGCCGATCGCTCCCCTGCCGAACGTGTCACCGTCCGCCAGCCCCGTGCCCTCGAAGACCCAGTGGTCGGCGAACCTGGCGGTGTAGGACTCTTGTGACATGACGCGCGAGTCCACCCAGCAGCCGGCGCCGTTTCTGAAGGAGAGGCCGGTGAGAGTGCTCTCCGGGCGGTTGACAGGGTCGCTCGGCCACTCGACGGTGACCCTGCCGGGGTCGGTGGCGGCCATGGGGTCGGCGGTGGCCTCGCGGTAGCAGACCATGGTACGGAGGTCGTCTTCGAAGCGGACCTGCCACCAGCAGGTGTTGCCGGAGAATATGGCGATGTTCCCGCCGCGGCGGGCGAACTCCTCGACCGTGTCCCGCATCTCCCACGACCAGTACTCGTCGTGGCCGTTGACGACCAGCAGGCGGTAGCGGGAAAGGAAGTCGAGGCCGTCGTGCAGGTCCAGGCCCGAGCAGTAGTCGACCGTGTAGCCCGCCGGGCCGAGCCAGCGGAGCAGTCCCAGCTCCCACTCCTCGATCTGCGGGCCGGCACCCGGGCGGTCGAAGGTGACCTTGACGGCCCGGTCGGGCTGCTCCGACTGGTAGAGGCCCTCGCCGGGGACTCCCGGACGGTTGTACGCCTCCCAGGTGGGGAACGGGATGGACACCAGGATGGGCGAAGCGGGCTCAGCGCCGCGTACCACGAAATATGCGGAAATATCGTGGTAAATGGCTCGGTAGAGGGAGCTGGGCCAGTGCTGCCCTACCTTGAGGGTCCAGATCGATTCCTCGGCCGCCTCGTCCCGCAGCATGAGCCGCCCCGAGGGTACGTCCTCCACCGTGATCGGGCCGCCGCCGCTCCCGTCGAGGAGCCGGAAGCGGAGCTCCTCCCCCTGCGCGCACGACGTCGCCTCGGCGTACAGGCTCATCCTCGGGCCGCCACGATCAGGCCTTCCAGGTCAAGGAGGTACTGTTCGATGCCGGACGGCGGCAACAGGGTGGTGTCCGCGTAGCAGGAGACCTCCATCAGGTCCGGCTCGCCGCCGAGGTGCAGGCGGAAGTCGCAGATGTTGCGGTCCATGGCGTCCGTCCAGGACAGCTCCGTCTTGCCCTCGACCGCGCTGGAAGAAGCGTTGTCCTCCTGCACGAGCCGCTGGTCGTTGAAGCAGCCGAACGACCTGATCCCGGGGCCCACGCCGGTGACCGCCTCCTCCATCGCGTACGGGTCGTACTGGGCCTGCCGGTACGCCCGCAGCGCCGTCCCCCACGCCTGGCGTACCAGCGCGTCGAAGGAGTCCGTGTCGAGGTCCAGCACCACCAGCGCCTCCTGCGAGATCGTGGAGACCACGTCGCGCCGGCCGGCCGCGAAGCGGTTGTTGACGATCACCCGCATCCCGCAGAACCGCTGCCCGGTGAGCCCGCCGGCCAGCCGCATCGCCCCGGCCAGCAGCACGGTCGAGGAGCTGACCCGGTTGCGGGCGGCGACCGCCTGCGCGGCGGCGGC
>NZ_JBFAMX010000864.1:0-3409 GCF_040659615.1 Nonomuraea sp. NPDC049784 | reverse complement strand
GCACGAGCGTGAACCGCCGCGGGTCGAGTCCGCGCTGGGCCATGATCTTCTGGAGCTCGGTGGCCATGCCCGCCGTCGCCACGCGCAGCGCCGACGCCGCGACCTCGTGAGCGGCCTCCTCGCCATCCACGACGGTCACCCCGCCGCGCCGTCCCAGGCCGTCGCCTTCCGTGGCGACCTCCGACAGGGCCTTGAGCGAGGCGTCGGCGTCGAGGCGCATGCGGCCGCCCAGGAACGTGTCCGGGTCGATCAGCCCGGTCGCGAGGTAGCAGTCCGTCACCGTCGGGCGCTCCCCGCCCCGGCCGTACGCCACCGGGCCGGGATCCGCGCCCGCGCTGCTCGGCCCCACCTTGAGCACCCCAGGACCGTCCACCCAGACGACGGACCCGCCCCCGGCGCCGATCGCGTGCACCGCCACGACGGGCACGATCAGCGGCAGCCCGCCGACCGTCGTGTGGGTGGCCAGCTCGGGCGAGCCATCCATGGTCACGGCGATGTCGCTGCTGGTCCCGCCCATGTCGAAGGTGACGATGGCGCCCGCGCCCAGCCGCGCGGCGGCCGCCACCCCGGCGGCGGGTCCCGACAGGATGGTCTCGACGGGCCGTTCCGCGGCGGAGCGCAGGCTCATCGAGCCGCCGTTGGACGCGCTGATGAAGATCGGCGCCGACACCCCCAGCCCGCGCACCCGGCTCTCCAGCCGCGCGAAGTAGTCGCGCATCAGCGGCTGGATGTAGGCGTTCATGCAGGCCACCAGGGCACGCTCGTACTCGCGCACCTCCGGCCACACGGTGGCCGACGCCGTGACAGGCAGCGAGGGCAGCCGCTCGCGCAGCCCAGTCGCGACGGCCTCCTCGAAGGCCGGGTCGGTGTACCCGTGCAGGATCACGACCGCCGCCGCGTCCGCTCCCGTGGCCCGCAGGCGCGCGGCGACGCGGTCCAGTTCGGCGGCGTCCGGCTCGGCCACGGGCTCGCCGCCGGGGCCCAGCCGGGCGGAGATCTCGACGATCAGGTTCCGGGGGACGAGGGGCTCCTCCTTGCCCGCGTACAGGTCGAAGGAGGACGGCATGCGGCTGCGGCCGATCTCCAGAATGTCCCGGTAGCCCTCCGTCACGACCAGGGCGATCCGCGCGCCGCGGCGCTGGATGACGGCGTTCAGGCCGATCGTGGTGCCGTGGACGACGCCCGCGACCTCCTCCGGCCGCAGCCCCGCCTGGGCGAGGATGGCCGCCAGCCCGTCCGCGACGGCCAGCGAGGGGTCGGCGGGCGTGCTGGGCTCCTTGTGGTGCACCACGAGTCCGCGTTCCGGTACGGCCGCCACGAGGTCGGTGAACGTCCCCCCGACGTCGATGCCGATCCGTGCGCCACTCATAGGGCCTCCGAAATTCGAGCGAAACGGTCCGCGACCACCATCACCACCACGCTCGCCGCCATGAGCAGCGTGGACACCGCGGCCATCGACGGGTCGAGCTGGTACTGCACGGCCGAGAAGATCCGCAGCGGCACCGTCGTGGTGTTGGCGCCCGCCACCAAGGCCGTGACGGCGACCTCGCCCAGCGACGTGACCGCCGCCAGGATCGCGCCCGCGAGGATGCCGGGTCGCAGCAGCGGCAGCGTCACGGTGAGGAACACCCGGGTACGCCCCGCGCCGAGGCTCAGGGCGGCCCGTTCCAGCGCGGGGTCGAGCTGCGCCGCGCTCACCATGACCGCGCGCACCACGAACGGCAGCGCCACCAGGGAATGCGCCAGCCACAGCCCGGTGACCGAGTTGATCAGCCCGACGCCGTGGAAGTAGTACAGCAGCCCGAGCGCGACGATGATCTCCGGGACCATCAGCGGCGACAGCGCGAGACCTTGGAGCAGCCGCCGCCCCGGGAACGAGCCCTGCGTCAGCCCGTACGCCGCGAGAGTGCCGATGATCACGGTCGTCGGCACCACCAGGAGCACGAGCACCCCGCTCAGCCGGAACGAGACCTGCCAGTCGGGCGAGCCGAGCACCTCGGCGTACCAGCGCAGCGACAGCCCCGACGGCGGGAACGCCATCGAGCCCGCCCGGTTGAACGAGCTGACCACCAGCACGACCAGCGGCGCGATCAGGAACAGGAACACCAGCGCCGCCAGGCCCGCGGCCACGAGCCGCACGGTCCTGTCGTAGCCACGCTCACCCATGCCCCGCTCACCCATGGAGGCGCCTCTCCCAGATCCGGAACACGCCCGCCAGCAGCGCCGTGGACACGACGGTGAGCGCCAGCAGCGCGAAGCTCAGCGCCGCCGCGACCGGGTAGTCGAACACCGTCGTCACCTGGTCGTAGACCCGGATGCCCGTCAACGGCTGGGTCACCCCGCCGACCAGCAGCGGGGTGATGTAGATGCCCATGGCCAGCGCGAAGACGATGAGCGCGCCGGTGACCACGCCGGGCAGGCTGAGCGGGACCGTGACCCGCAGGAACGTCCGGATCGGCCCGGCGCCGAGCGTCTGCGAGGCCCGGTGCAGATTGCGGTCGAGCCCGCCGAGCGCCGTGGTGAGCGGGATGATCGCGAACGGCAGCAGCACATGCGTGACCGCGACCACGACCGCCGGGTAGCTGGTGAGCAACTGCGCGGGCTGGTCACGCAGCCCGGACGCGACGAGCGCCCGGTTGACGAGCCCGTTCCCGGACAGCAGCACGACCCACCCGTACGTGCGCACCACCACGCTGGTCAGCAGCGGCGAGATCACGATGACGAACAGCAGGGTACGCACCACGCCGGGACGCTGTCGGGCCAGGAAGTACGCGGCCGGGTACGCCAGCGCCACGCACAGCACGGCCACCAGGAGCGCGGTGGCCAGCGTCTGGAGCAGGGACCCGTAGAAGTACGGCTCGGTGAACACCCGGCCGTACTGCTCGAGCGTGAAGCCGGGCAGCGCCGCGTTGTAGGCGTCGACGGGGCTGAAGCTGAGGCGCAGCAGCCGTGCGAGCGGGACCAGGAACAGGGCGGCCAGGAAGACGACGAGCGGCAGCACGTACGGCACGCCCGCCCACCTGCGCGTCATCCGGCCCCCTGGCTTTCCAGGACGATGACGTCGGCGGGGTCCCAGCGGGCGAGCACCGGCGTGCCCGCGCCCGGCGGGTCTTCGGCGCCCGCGCCGGTGTCGGCGACCTGCACGCTCAGGACGCGCCCGTCGGCCAGCCGCACCTCCACGTGCCACGCGTCCCCGGCGAAGGCCCGATACCCCACCGTCCCGGCCGTCCCCGCCGAGTCCGCGCCCGGCGCGGTCAGGCGGATGCGTTCGGGGCGGACGGCCACCACCGCGCGGTCGCCCGGCGGCAGGGGGAGCGGGCCGCACTCGAGGACGAGCCCGCCGAGGTCCAGCCCGCCCGAGGCGGTCACCGTGCCCTCCAGGACGTTGGCCGCGCCGATGAACTGCGCC
>NZ_JBFAMX010000863.1:0-3409 GCF_040659615.1 Nonomuraea sp. NPDC049784 | reverse complement strand
CAGCACCGCCACGGCCAGCAGCACCGCCAGGCCGCCCGCCTTCGCGAGCGACCACCACAGCGGTGTCACCGGCAGCCCCGCGGCCAGCCGCAGCCTCCTGACGACGAGCGACGCGCCCGCCGACACGGCCACCAGTCCCGCCGCGACCGCCCACGCCAGCCAGCCGGGCAGCCACGTGTCGCTCATCTTGGAGATGAACCCGGTGAACGGCAGGTTGATCGTCCCTCCCTGCCGCAGCAGGTAGAGCAGCAGGCCGAGCCAGCCCATCAGCCCGGCCAGCGTCACCACGAACGACGGCATCCGCAGCTTGGTCAGCATCAGCCCGTGCAGGAGCCCGATCGCCGCACCGGCGGCGAGCGCGAGCACGATGGCGAGCAGCGGGTTCCAGCCCTGCTTGACGTGCACGATCGTCATGATCGTGGCGCACAGGCCGCTGACCGAGCCCGCCGACAGGTCGATCTCGCCGAGCAGCAGCACCATGATGATGCCGAGCGCGATCGTGCCGGTGGCGGCCATCTGGAGCACGAGGTTGGTGAGGTTCTCGGGGGAGAGGAAGCGGTCGTTGAGCGTGCTGAACACGATCGCGATCGCCACCAGCCCGCCGACCACCGGCCACGCGCCGACGTCCCCCTGGCGGAGCCGCTCGACCGCGACCTTCGGCGTGTACGGCCTGCGTACCAGCGTGCCGGTCATTCCCCTGCCCCTGTGATCGCGGCCACGATCTCCTCCTGGGAGGCGGCGGCCGTACGGAACTCACCGGCGTTGCGGCCGAGCCGCAGCACCACCACGCGGTCGCTCACCGCGCGCACGTCGGCCAGGTTGTGCGAGATGACCAGCACCGCGAGCCCGCGCTCGCGCAGCCGCCCGATCAGCGCCAGCACCTGCGCCGTCTGCTCCACGCCCAGCGCCGCCGTGGGCTCGTCGAGGATGACCAGCCGGGGCTCGCCGATCAGCGCCCTGGCGATGGCCACCGACTGGCGCTGACCGCCCGACAACATCGCGACCGGCACCCTGATGTCCGTGATGCGCACGTCGAGCTGGGCGAGGAGGTCGCGGGTCGCGCGTTCCATGGCGAGGTGGCGCAGCAGCGACCAGCGGCGGCGCTCGGTGCCCAGGAACAGGTTGGCCACGACGTCGAGGTTCTCGCAGAGCGCGAGGTCCTGGTAGACGGTCGAGACGCCGAGAGCCTGCGCGTCGTGCGGGTTGGCGATCCTGACCGGAGAGCCGTCGACGGTGATCGTGCCCGAGTCCGGTGTCACGACCCCCGAGATGGCCTTGACCAGCGTGGACTTGCCCGCGCCGTTGTCGCCCATGAGGGCCACGACCTCGCCGGGGCGCAGGTCCAGGCCGGCCCCGTCAAGAGCCTGGACCGCCCCGTACCGTTTGGAGATGCCTGTTGCCGAGAGCATCTACTGGATGCCCTGCTTCGCGCACGCGGCCTTGACCTCCGCCGTGCAGATCTGGGCGGGCGTGTAGAAGCCGTCCTTCACGATCGTGTCCTTGATCTTGTCGGCCGTGATGGGGATGGGGTCGAGGAGGAACGCGGGGATGTCGGCGGCGCCGTTGTTGACCTTGACGGGGGCGGCGGGCGGCTGGCCCTTGGCGAGGGCGACGGCCAGCTCGGCGGACTTCTCCGCCTCGGCCCTGATGTCCAGATATATGGTCATGTACTGCTCGCCCGTGAGGATGCGTTGCACGGCGGCCAGCTCGGCGTCCTGCCCGGTGATCGGCGGGAGCTGCTTGTAGCCCGCTCGTTTCATGGCCGCGATCGCGCCGCCCGCCATGCCGTCGTTCGCGGACAGCACGCCCGTGATGTTGTCCTTGCCGAGCGCCGTGATCGCCTGCTCCATCTGCTGCTGCGCCTTGTCGGGACTCCAGTCCGGCGTGTCGAACTCCCTGCCGACCTTCACCTTCCCGTCCAGCACGCTCTTGGCGCCCTTCTTGTAGTCGGCCGAGCTGGGGTCGGTCGGCGAGCCGTGGATCATCACGATCTCGCCCTTCGCCGTCGTCCCTCTGGCGTTCATGGCGTCGAGCAGCGCCTGTCCCTGCATCTCGCCGACCCGTACGTTGTTGAACGAGACGTAGTACGCGTAGTCGATGCCCGAGATGAGCCGGTCGTAGGCGATGACCGGGACCTTCTTCTGCTTGGCCTGGTTCACCAGCGGGGCCACCGCGTTGGCGTCCACGGCGTCGAGCACGAGGACGTCGGCCTGCTGGGTGAGCGCGGCCTCGACCTGTTGCTGCTGCTTGGGCGCGTCCTGCTCGGCGTTGCTGTAGAGGATCTTGCAGTCGGGGCAGAGCGACTTGACCTTCGCCTCGAACAGCGGGCGGTCGAACGCCTCGTACCGGGTGGTCTTGGACTCGGGCAGGAACAGCGCGATCGTCTTGCCGCCCTGGCTCTGCGTGGTCGTCGTCGTGGTGGTGGTGCCGGTGCTGTTTCCGCAGGCGGCGGCCAGCAGGACCGCCGCGACAGGAATTGATCGCCATGCTCGGTGCATCGCACTTCGTCCTTCCGAATGTGCCGCCCCTGTGCTTGGTAAGAAAGGTAATTTACTATCAGCCGCGTTGGCTAGATTTCTTTTGAGGAGGTTGGACGATGCGGGGTGACCTGGGTAATCCGCGCCTGCTGCGGGTGCTGAACGAGCGTCGCCTGCTCGACCACCTCAAGGAGCACGGCCCCGCCTCCCGCGCTGACCTCGCCAAGATCACCGGCCTGTCGAAGCCCACGGTCTCCGCCGCCCTGGCCGGGCTGGAGCAGGACGGGCTCGTCCGCCTCGTCGGCGAGGTCTCCGGTCGTCCAGGACCTGTCACGTCCCTGTACGACGTGAACGCCGCCGCCACCCACGTCGCCGGCATCGACATCGGGCGCGACTGGATCAGGGTCGCCATCGCCGACCTGCGCGGGGCGTTCGCCGGCAGGACGGACGGCCGCAACACCGCCAGGACCTCCGCCGAGCTCGCCCTCCTGGTCGGCGAGCTGTGCCGGGCCGCCGCGCGGGAGGCCGAGCTCGACTGGCCTGCCATCGCCTGCGCCGTGGTCGGATCGCCCGGCGTGTACGACCCCGCGCTCGGCCGCCTGGAGTTCGCCCCCAACCTGCCCGGCTCCGACCTGGCCGAACGCCTGCGAGCCACGCTCGAGGTGGACCTCGTCATCGAGAACGACATCAACCTGGCCGCCGTCGGCGAGCACGTGCACGGGGAGGGGCGCGGAAAGTCCGACTTCGCGCTCGTGTCCATAGGGACCGGCGTCGGCATGGGCATCGTGGTCAACGGCGAGCTGTACGTCGGCGCCCGCGGGGCGGCCGGCGAGGTCTCCTACGTGCCGGCCGCCGAAGAGCCCGCGCCGTCGTCCGACCACGCCCTGTCCCACGGCGCCACGGAGGCGGTGACCGCCGCCCCGGGCGTGGTT
>NZ_JBFAMX010000862.1:0-3410 GCF_040659615.1 Nonomuraea sp. NPDC049784 | reverse complement strand
TGGTTGTGGCCTCGCGTGCACATGTGCCCCCCCAGGCCGGGGTCGGAGGGCGGGTCGCCGCGCTCGATGGTGTCGGCGAGCTGCGGCTGGCCGAGTAGGCGCAGCACCGACAGGAACGCCTCAATGTCGTAGTCGAGCCCGTTGGCCTGGGCGGCGCCCAGCGCGACGACGGTCTTCTCCAACGCCGGGGCCTCGCCGGCCAGCTGGGCTTCGCGCATCAGCGACCAGCCTGCGGCCATGATCTCGGGGGAGGGCGACATCATCATCACGGCCGGGCCGATGCTGCTGAACTCGGCGTTGACCTGCGCGTACACCTCGGCCAGCGTGCCACGGGCACGGTGCGGGGGGACGGGGGTGATGTGGCGTATGAGTGCGGACGACATGAAACGGTGCCTTCCTGCGGGGTGATGGTGGGTCTCGAGCATCGCCGTGCGGAAGTGGTGGTGTCGTCGTCCGGCCGAAGGGTCTGCCCGATACTCCCCCGGGGGTATCGGGCCGTGCGGGTACGCCGGGTGAAGTAGGGGTCCGGTCCGGGATCCCCTCGACGACCGGCATGATCTCAGCGGCGGGGGACAGCATCAGGTCGGCCGGGCCGTTCGAAGGAGCCTTCGACTGTGGCGATCCGGTGCCGGTGGTGGCGCGGGCCACCTGGATAAATGGATGTCGGGGGTTCCTCCTCATGCGCCAGAGGGGCGGGGCCCCGCGTTAGGTGTGCTGGGGTGCGAGGGGTACGGCCAGGTCTGGGTGCATGGCCGGTAGCGGGCGCCAGGTGACGGGGACTTCGCGCATGAGGAGCGCGCAGTCCAGTGTCACGCTCCCCTGGGGCAAGCTGTCGAAGAACGACGACTGCGCCGAGACGATTCGGCACGCGTCCAGCCGCCAGGCGTCCGCATTCAATTCCATGCCTTCGAGCGCTCCCGCGGCCGTAGGTGAGTAGCCCTTGGCCCCACGCTCGAAGAAGATCGACGCCTGTTGCAGGTTGTCGAACAGCTGGCTGCCCCGCAGGTCGGGGGTCACCTCGACGGTGACATCCACTCGGGTGTCGCCGCTGCGGGTGGTGTAGGCGACGCGCAGCTCGCTGGGAGTCTCGCGGACCTCGAAGTCGGCCCGGCCGTGCTCGCCAGGGAAGAGGCGTCCGCCGGCCCAGGTGTTGAGCAGCGAAGCGGTGTCGCGGCGTGGGATGTAGACGCCGGTCTCGACTCCGCCGGGACCGTCCCACTCGACGGCGATGCGGTGGGCGGCGTTCTCGCTGCGCAATCCCACGGTTTTCGGCGCCCAGCTCGGCCGGACGTCTCCCAGGCGGAGCAGGCAGATGCCCGCGACGGCATGGCCGCGCACGAGTTGCGGGCGGAGCCCGTCGGGCAGCAGGCGGGCGGCGACTTCTGGCGTCAGCCGGTAATTCACCAGGAGGCGCCGCTCGACGACGCTGGACAGACGGGGTTGTCTCACGCTTCCTCACCTTCCGAAAGGCGGCGCCACTTGGTGTGGCGTAGGACGACCTGCTCGGGACAGACGGCGCTGAGGAAACGGCCGACGCAGATAGCCAGCTGCTCCTCGGCCAGTGTGTAAAGGATGCGGTTGCCGTCACGGCGCTCGGTGACCAGACCTGCGCCCTTGAGGACGCCGAGGTGGCGGGAGATGGACGGTGCGCTGATGGAGAACCGGCTCGCGATCTGTCCTGCCGAGAGCTCGCCGTCACGCAGGTCTTCGAGAATCTGGCGTCTTGTGGGATCGGCGAGCGCGCGGAAGACACCGGTCTCGTCCTTGGCGTCCATCATGCTTTGCATATTAGCAAAGTAGCTAAATAGCTAACAACGCGGTCTCCCAAGGTCCACCGAGGTGACGGGACATGTGGGGTCCCGCATGAAGGCGAGCCGTGACCCGTCTTCACGGTGCACGGGATGAAGCCCCCTTCCGTGGCCGGCGTCTATCGGCTGCTCACAGGCGAGCACGCCGTTCGGTCACCTCGACGGTGAGACCAGGCCCGCCTCGTAGGCGATGATGACGAGCTGGACCCGGTCACGCGCGTCGAGCTTGGCCAGCAGCCGGGTCACGTACGCCTTGACGGTGGCGACGCTGATGGACAGGTCGGCGGCGATCTCGGTGTTGGACAGACCGCGGGCGATGAGAGTCAGGACCTCGCGTTCGCGCTCGGTGATGCCCTCCAGCTCGCGTGGAGCGGGAGCGGAGCCGGGGCGGTCGGCGGCGAACGCCTCGATCAGCCGCCGGGTGACGCCCGGTGCGATCAGGGCGTCGCCGGCGGCCACGACCCGGATCGCGGCGAGGATGTCGTCCAGGGCCATGTCCTTGACGAGGAATCCGGATGCGCCGGCGCGCAACGCGCCGTAGACGTAGTCGTCCTCGTCGAACGTGGTCAACACCACGACGTGCGCAGGACTGGGTCCTTTGGTGATGAGCCGGGTCGCTTCGATGCCGTCCATGCCGGGCATGCGGATGTCCATCACCACCACATCGGGGCGCAGGTCGCCGGCCAGCTGGACGGCTTGGAGCCCGGTTGCGGCCTCTCCGGCGACTTCGAGGTCGGGGGCGTCGGCGATGACCATGTGCAGGGCGGTGCGAATCAGCGGCTGGTCGTCGGCCAGGAGGACGCGGATGGTCACCGCACTGCCGCCGTCAGAGGCAGGTGGGCGGCCACCCGGAAGCCGCCTTCGGCACGTGGGCCCGCCGCGAAGGTCCCGTGCAGCAGGCTGACGCGCTCGCGCATCCCGATCAGGCCGTAGCCGCTGCCTGGTGTGCGGCGGGGGCCGCGCCCGTCGTCGAGAACCTCGATGGCGAGTTCGCCGTCGCGGTAGTCCACGGATACGCGGCACGAGCCCGTGCCGGCGTGGCGCACGACGTTGGTGACCGCCTCCTGGATGATGCGGTAGGCGGAGATGTCGATCTCCGGTGGCAGCCGGTACGGCTCGCCCCGCCGGCTCACCTCGACGCGGACGCCGGCGTCCGTGGTCGCCGCGGCCAGCTGGTCGAGGTCCGTCAGGCCGGGTGAGGGGCGAGGCTCGGCCGCTTCCCGGTCCGCCTCGCTGTGGCGGAGCGCTCCCAGCATCCGGCGCAGCCCGGACAGCGCCTCCCGGCCGACCGTCTCGATCTCGCCGAGTGCTTGGCTCGCGCGTCCGGGCTGGGTGTCGATGACGCGGCGTGCCGCGCCGGCCTGCAGGGCGATGACGCCGATGCTGTGGGCGACCGTGTCGTGCAGCTCCCGGGAGATGCGCAGCCGTTCGTCGGTGATGGCCTGGACGGTGGCCCTGGCGATCAGCGTCTCGGCGTGCTCGCGGGCCTGGCGCACCGAGTAGCCGATCAGCCAGGCGATGACCGTCGTCATGGCCACGGCCAGCTCCGCCGACATGCCGATCGGCCAGCCGCACAGCAGCCGGATGGTCAGGTAGCCGGCC
>NZ_JBFAMX010000861.1:0-3428 GCF_040659615.1 Nonomuraea sp. NPDC049784 | reverse complement strand
GCTGCGTCGTGCCCCCGTGGCGCGACGGCGGCCAGGCGCAGTACATCGAACGGCCCGTCCCCCCACCGTCGCAAGCGACCACCACCCACACCCGGGCCTGGGCGCTGAAGCACCTGGACCGGCCCGTGACGCTGCCCGAACTCGCCGCCCACGCGCAGACAAGCGTGCGCACCCTTACCCGCCGATTCCGCGACGAGGTCGGCATGACGCCGGGCCAGTGGCTGATCAGGCAACGAGTGGAACACGCCCGGCACCTGCTGGAGAGCAGCGACCTGGCGATCGACCAGATCGCCGACCAGAGCGGATTCGGCGCCCCGTCCTCCTTCCGGCAGCACTTTCGCGCGATCATCGGCGTCTCACCCGCTACCTACCGCCGCACCTTCCACGCCGAGACCTGACCGTCCGGCCGCACCCGTCCGGGGTGACCGACCTCAGCACTCGACGGTGCAGGCCCGGCGCAGCAGTGCGGCGCCCTGCGCGGGATCCATCGGCCCGATACGTACGGTGCTCGCGGCCGGCAGCGTCTCATCGGCGACGTCGGCGGTGGCGAGCCACATGGATCCCGGCTTGGCGACGCCGAAGTCGCGGGAGCGCGATCCAAGCCGCGGCTGGTGGGCTTCCCGGACAGGAGGCCCACCAGTTGGGTCGCAGACGCAGCACGCGGAGCTGACGGGGCCGCCGATGACGAGGTTTCAGCACGTCGGCCACATCGTCGGCGTTGTGGCCCATCGCGCGGAACCGCACCACGTCAGCGGTCTCCCTTCGGCTCAGCGGTGAGGTTGGTAAGGACGGAGGGGCGGCCCTTCGGGGGACGCGTACCGCGTCCCAGTCCTCATTTGTCGTATTTGTCGTATTGGCAGCCACACGTGGCATGGAGGTTCACGACGGTCAAGTGATCGGCCGGGTCGGCTGTGACTCTCGATAGGGCCCAGCTTGAGACCTCGAACCTGACCGACGACTTGTAGGTGATCCGACCGTCGCTGTGGTGGTAAGCGCTCACATATGTGGTCAGCTCGCCCTGCGGGGAAAGCGCCCAGGTCTCACCTTTGCTCATGGGCATCGTCACTGCCATGCTCTGCGTGTCCGTGTCGGTATTCGTATTCGCGGTCGACTCCGAGTGGGAGTCTTTCCATGTCACGTCGACTTTGGGGGTTAATTTGAAGACTTTCCATGCCCATTCCAGTGAACCGCCGAACGATTTTTGGAAATCCCAGTCTTTGCTGAAGGCCTCCGTCGCGGAACGCGCGTTGGCGTAGGAGTACGAGAAGGTGACGCTCTCTTTGTCTTTTTCCGCGGTAATGACATTGGAGACGGTGGAGTGGTCGATGTAACTGAACCTGTGGAAGGTCTCCCAGGTCACGACGTAGTCCACGCCCGACGGGCACCCGACGGTGCCTATCAGCGTCGACAGCGACAGTAAGCATTCGTGGACCGCTGGCGGCCTGACGGGGGAGGGGGACAACGCACCACCGCCACTACCGGACGAGCTACTGCCATTACCGGACGACCCGCTGCTACTACCGGACGAGCCGGTACTGCCGTCGCTGGACGTCATGCCGCCCCCGAGCACTGCGCCGCCGCTGCCCGAGCCCGGGCACGTCTCCTGGAACCCCCCGCCGCATGCCAGATGCTGGCCGGTGGGGTCGCTGAACGTTACGGGATTGTTCTGGGAGTAGCTGTAGCCGTTGAGGGTCTGCGGTTTGTCGGTCTCCAGCAGCGGGTCGACGCTGAGGAACCGGCCGGTGGCCGGGTCGTACTGCCGGGCGCCGAGGTGGGTGAGGCCGCTGTCGGGGTCGGCGGTCTTGCCGAGGAAGCCCTTGTCGTCCGGCCAGGTGGTGGCCACGGTGCCGCGGGGCGCGCCGAAGGGGGTGAGATAGCGTTTGGTGATGGCCTGGGTCACGCCGTCCAGGGCCAGGGTCGAGGTGCCGAGGCTGTCGGCGGCGAGCCAGCTCAGCGAGGGGACGTCGGGCTGGGTGGTGCGTTCGGCGATGACGGGGCCGTCGCTGCCGTGGGTGTAGGTGCGCACCGCCCAGGTGGAGGTCCCGGCGCTGGTGGTCTTGGTGTGCAGTTCGGTGCTGCCGAGGTAGACGACCGTCTCGCCGTCGCCCGCGGTGGCTCGGCGAATGAGCAGGTTGCCCTCGGCGTCGTAGAGGTAGCCGGCCGCGTGGCCGCCCTCCGCGGTGGTGGCGAGGCTGCCCTCGGCGGTCCAGGTCAGGGTCTGCTTGGTGGTCGCGGAGACTGGCCGGGTGGTGGTGTTGCCGGTGACGTCGTACGCGTACGTCGCCGTGACCCCGTCGCAGCTCGTCCCGGTCGTGGTGGCGGTCAGGGTGTGCGGCTGGGCGGCCTTGGTGTAGCAGGACAGCGTCGTGGTGTCGCCGCCCGTCTTGTGCTGGGTCTCGGTGAGCCGCAGCCCGGCCTGGTTGTAGGTGTACCCGGTGCTGTACGGCGCGGGCCCCCCGACGGCGGTGCTGGCGCAGTCGGCGTTGGCCGGGGTCCACGCGCCGGTCATCCGCCGGTAGCCGTCGTAGCCGAAGCACTGGGTGTCGGGGGCGGTGGTTCCGCCGAGCGTGGCGGGATCACTGATCTTGGTGACGTTGCCCGCGTCGTCGTAGCCGTAGTGCAGGTCCTGCGGCATCCAGGGGTGGGTGTCGTCGGTGACGAAGCCGCGCAGCAGCCGCCCGGTGCCCTCCTCGTACTCGTAGTCCAGGTAGGCGTGCTTGGCCAGGCTCGCCGCCGACACGCCCAGGTTCAGCTGCTCGGGCTGGCCGAGCGCCGAGTAGGCGGTGTCCAGGACATAGGAGGAGGTGCCGGTGACGGTGTCCACCTGCCCGGTGGGAGTGTAGGTGTAGCTGACGTTCTCCTGCGGCAGCTGTGCCACGGCCGGCAGGCCGAGGTGCTGGATGGTGCCGTCGGCGTTGAACTGGGAGGTGAAGGCGTAACTGGCCTTGGCCACCCCGGAAACCACCAGCGGGTCGTTCGGATCGAGGTCGATCTCGCTGGACACGGGCTTGTAGAAGTTGTCGTAGGCGGTGACCTTCTGTACGTACTTCTTGCCGGTCACGCCGCCGTCGTAGCGGATGGAGTCCGCCGGCTGCCCGACCACGACGCTGTCGTACGTCCACGCCGCGAGCTTGTTCGGGTCGGTCTTGTCGCCCACCCACAGGCCGGTCTTGCGGCCGAGGGCGTCGTAGTCATAGGTGAGGGTTCGCTGGCCGGCGTTGGTGCTGGTAGCGATCTTGTCGAGGCTGGTGTACGTGGTCGCGCTCTTGCCCATGTCCGGGTCGCCGTTGCTGACCTGGCGGCCGAACAGGTCGTACCCGTACGTCCACTTGGCCCCGTCGGGCCCGGTGGTGACCGTCGGCAGCCCGTCCCGCGTGTACGCGTACGCCGTGGTGGTGTGCGTGGGCAGCGGCGCGGCGCCGCCGTAG
>NZ_JBFAMX010000860.1:0-3431 GCF_040659615.1 Nonomuraea sp. NPDC049784 | reverse complement strand
GCACCGGGGGGCGGGGGCGGTCGGTCGGCAGTTCCAGCGCCGTGGCGCCGGCCAGCCGCTCCGTCCAGTAGCCGAGCTGCCCTTCCAGCACCTCGCCCCGGAGGCGGTCGCGCTGCCAGGCGGCGAAGTCGGCGTACTGCACGGCGAGCGGGGTCAGCGGCGAGCGTCCTCCCCGGCAGAACGCGGCGTACAGCACCGACAGCTCGCGGCGCAGCACCCCGGCCGACCACTCATCGGACACGACGTGGTGCATGCACAGGCTCAGCACGTGGTCCTCGGCGCCCAGCCGGAGCAGCCGGCCGCGGAACAGCGGCCCGGCCGCCAGGTCGAACGGGGCCACCGTGTCCTCGGCGACGAGCTCGGCGGCCCTCCCCTCGGGGTCGGGCCTGCCGGACAGGTCCACGACCGCCAGTTCGAACCCGCCAGGCGGGTCGATCACCTGGTGGGCGACGCCGTCCTCGTCCGGCACGAGACGCGTGCGCAGCACCTCGTGCCGTTCCACCACGGTGTCGAGCGCCTGCGCCAGCGCCGGCACGTCCAGTGCGCCACTCAGCCGCAGAGAGACCGGCACGTTGTACTCGGCGGAGCCGGGCTCCAGCTGGTCCAGGAACCACAGCCGCTGCTGCGCGAACGACAGCGGCAACGGGCCGTCAGGGCGCCGCATCGGTTCGTGTGCCGGTGCGTTCTCCCCCCGCAACCGGAGCTCCAGGAGCTTCCGCTTCGAATCAGAGAGCACAGGTGACCTCCGGGGTCAGTGGCGGTGGCTGTGGGGAGGAGTCAGGAGAGGACGCTGAGCAGCTCTTCGAGGCTTTTCATGATCGGCCCGTACTCGAAGCCGAAGTCGATGAGGCAGGCCACCTCGTCGACGTCCCATGCCCTGACCTCGGTCAGCCGGTCGCGCACCTCGTCGGCGGTGCAGATGAGGCCGAACTCGAGGAAGCGTGAGGCCCCAAGCGCCGCAATCGCCGCGCGGTCGGCGTCGTTGAGCGACCTGAAGGCCGCGGCGCGTTCCGCGTCGGCGACGTTGCGCTCGTCGAGCTTCATGGAGCTGGTCAGGTAGCGGGCCAGCTCGTGCTGGGCGCGCTCGGCGGAGGCTCGGGACCCGTCGATGAGGTGCGTGTGCAGCATCAGGGTGACGTGTCCGCGCCCGTCATCGCCGTGCGCCCGCCTGGCCTCACGATAGGCCGCGACGTTCTCCCGAAGGTCTTCTGGGCTCTGCCCGACGAGGTGAGTGAGGACGTTGAGGCCCATCGATCCGGCGGCTTCGAAGGTGCCGACGGAGCCGCCGGCGGTGAGCCAGGCCGGCAGTTCGGGCTGGACCGGCCTGGGGAACGTCCTGAGCTCGATCGGGCGGTCCGAGGCGTCGTGGAAGGTCCGCGACTCGCCCCGCCAGAGGGCGCGGACCGCCTCGATGCCGTCCCGCATGACCTGGCGGCGCTCGGAAACGTCAGCGCTGGAGAGCACGAAGTCGCTGCCGTTCCAGCCGGAGGCGAACGAGACGCCGACCCGGCCGCGGGAGATCTGGTCGACCACCGCCCACTCCTCGGCCACCCGCGCCGGGTGGTGCAGCGGCATGACGACACTGCCGGCCCGGATACCGATCCGGCTGGTCGCCGCCGCGACCGCCGCCGCGGGCACCGACGGGTTGGGGTACAGATAGCCGAAGTCGGCGAAGTGCCGCTCGGGCAGCCACACGGCCTCCAACCCCGCTTGGTCGCCGAGCCGCGCGCTGTCCAGGAGCACATCGTACGGCGAGCCGGTCGGGCCGTCGCCGCCACTGGCGGAGAAATAGGACAGGCTCACCGCCACCGGAAGGTCCTTGAGCGTGTTCATACGCGTTCCCCGTTCGCACTCGTGATCGCCATGACGTCGTCGATGAGCCGCCAGACCGGCTCGGGCGGTGGTTGGCCCTCACGTCCCAGGGCCGCGGCCAGGTCGGCGCTGGCGGTGAGTACCTCACCGGCCGAGCGCGAGGTCCTGGGCTCGCGCTCGGCGGTGCGCAGGACGGACAGGCTCAGCGCCGTGGCGGCGCGGTACTCTCCGATGTCGGCGAGGAGCTGGGCCAGGTCGGCGGCGTCGGCCATGGGGTTCTTCGCGTCCGCGTCGCCGACTTCGAACGTGTGCGTGAGGGCGGCGAGGTCCTCCTGCACGGCCGTCGACAGCAGTTGCCGCATGAAGCCCGGGCATAAGCAGTCCATCGCGTGAGCCCTCCACCAGAAGTTGACCGATATCGCCACGTCCAGCGACGCGACCTGGTGCCACCAGAAGGCGGGCAGCAGCAGGGCCTCCCCGGCGTTCACCGTCGCCTTTCTGTAGCTGACCCGCGCGGCGAGCGGGTGCCGGGTGAGGTCGGGGTTGAACAGATCGACCATGCTGAGGTGCTGGGCGCCGGTGTTGAGCGGTCCCGGGTAGAGCGCGTCGAGGCTCTCCGGCGGGAAGAGGTAGAACGTCTTGGTCCCGGACACCTGGGCGAACAGGTTGTGGGTGTCGTCGTAGTGCAGTGGCGTCACGGTGCCGGGGGCCGCGAGCCACAGGTTGACCGCGTTGATCAGCTCCCTGGGGACGCCGGCCGGGTAGTCGAGGCGCGCGGCCAGCTCGGGCAGCTCACTCTCGACGGCCACCTGCTGCAGGCACCAGCGCGGGCCGTCCGGGTCGGCCATGTCGTCGAAGAATCGGGCGACCGACAGCGGCTGGGAGTCCAGTGCGCGGCCCGGCTCGTACCGGAACTTGCCGTCGTCGCCGGGCAGAGTCGCGCGCAGCCGCTCCCCGCCCACGGTTTTCCGCAGGAACTCCGGGGTCCAGCGCCACACCTCCTCCATCAGCCGGTGGCCCTCGGTCAGGACCACGGGCTCATTCAGCGCCGGTGAGCCGGCGGCCAGGCTGCCGAGCTCGCCGGCGGGGCGTCTGTCGACATGTCCCGCGAACGAGAAAGCCGGTAATTCGGTCACGCGTTACCCCTTGCTCTCAGGTCTCGTCGGCTCCGCGGTGGTGGCGGGCGATCTCGGCGCTCAGAAGGGAACCGACTGTCAGGGCGCCGTCTCCCCTGACCACGGTCTTGTGCAGGCCCGGCACGGGCACCACGTCCGGTTCGCGGCCGAGCGCGGCACGCCACTGACCGAGCATCGCCTCGTTGGCGGCCTTTGGGTCGTCCTCAGGCAGGTAGAGGACCACCCGGCCGTCGTAGGCGCCGGGTTCGTCCGGCGCTTCGGGCAGCCCTGCCCGGTAGTGGAGCCCGGCGAAGTAGTTGATCAACGCCACCCGGGCGGTACGCAGCTGCTGCTTGGCCCCGGCCCGTAGCGCGGCGACGTCGGCGGGCTCCGGCTCCCAGTACTCCAGCAGCTCCGCCTCTGCGGCCGCGTCGATCCTTGTGCCAGGCTCGGCGCGGATGGCGTGGTCGAGCTGGTCGAGGAGCCGGCGGGTGCGCCGGTCGA
>NZ_JBFAMX010000859.1:0-3434 GCF_040659615.1 Nonomuraea sp. NPDC049784 | reverse complement strand
GGTGTTCGACAGCTACGCGCACCACCCGACCGAGCTGGCCGCCGACCTGAAGGCCGCTCGCGACGTGGTCGCCTCCTACTCCGGCGACGGCCGGGTCATCGCGGTCTTCCAGCCGCACCTCTACTCGCGCACCCGGTTCTTCGCCGACGAGTTCGGCGCGGCGCTCGGGCTGGCCGACGAGGCCATCGTGCTCGACGTCTACGGGGCCCGCGAGGATCCCGAGCCTGGGGTCTCGGGCGCGCTGGTCGCCGGGCGGGTGCCGCTGCCGCCTGAGCAGGTCGTGTACGCGCCGGACCGGGCCATGGTCCCGGCGCTGGTGGCCGAGCGGGCGCGGCCCGGCGACATCGTGCTCACCATGGGCGCGGGCGACGTCACGGAGCTCGGCCCGCAGATCGTGGCCCGCCTTTCCCTCTGACCGCGCTTCCGGGGGCGCTGCACCCTGGGCGTCTGATGATGGGCTTCGTCCTGGCCGCCGCCGGGGTGCTCGACGGGCGCCGGGCCACCACCCACTGGCTGTACGCGGAGGTGCTGAGCCGCCGCTGTCCCGCCGTCCGGGTCGATCCGTCCGTGCTCTACGTGGAGGACACCAACGTGATCACCTCCGCGGGGACGGTGGCCGGCATCGAAAGAGTCCTTCCCCTCCCGTGGGGCGGGGGTCCTTGGGGAGAGGCGGTCGCGCGAGGCGACGCATGGACCGTTTTGGGCGTGGCGTGCGGTGTTGCGACGCGCGTCGGCGTAGGTTCTGTGCCGACGCTCAGGGGCCGGCATGGGGAGGACGATGAAGGCGCGGACGGCGTTCCTGGTGCTGCTCACGGCGGGAGTGGTGGGCTCGGCCGCCTGGCTGGTGTTCTTCTCGCCCGTCCTGGGCGTGCGCTCGATCGAGATCGTGGGAAATCTCACAGTGCCGAGCGAGCGCATCAAGCAGCAGGCCGGCGTGGCCGACCTCCATCCCCTCGCCACCGTGAACCTCGCCGACGTCGAGGGCCGCGTCCTGGCCATCAGACAGCTCGCCAGTGCCAGGGTGGACCGGGTCTGGCCGGGCACGCTCAAGATCGAGGTGGTCGAGCGCGAGCCCGTCGCCTCGATCCCCGCGGGCGGCAAGTTCGCGATCGTCGACAAGCAGGGCGTGGTGATCGAGGTGAAGTCCGCGGCGCCGCCGATACTGCCGGTGCTCAAGGTCGACACACCCGCGGTGGGTGATCCCACCACGATGGCGGCGCTCCAGGTCATCCAGGCGGTCCCGGACGAGGTGGCGCCCAAGGTCAGGGAAGTACGCGCCGGAACGGCCGAAGGCGTGACCCTGAAGCTGTCCGACGGGCGGACCGTCATCTGGGGTGGCGCCGACCGGCCCAAGGAGAAGGGCCGCATCCTGATTTCGCTACTCAAACGCGAGAAAGCCACCGTGTTTGACGTCAGCTCTCCTGATGTGGTGACGCTGAAGTGATCAAGAGTGGGCAAGTCCGCGGCAAGGCATGGCCGAGCTTGTGCGAGGTGGGGGTCCCGGCGTGAGAGCCTTAAGTCGTACGTCGGGCGCAGGAGCCCCCGACCAGGCGCGACTTCGGAGCGAAACGGACAGCCCGCGACACGCCGGACGTGCTTGCGGCGCGGTTAGTTGACCCGCCAGGCAGGGGACTCCTACTGTCCGTATCAATCCTCAGGTTGACATAAATCTAAATCTCAACCTGAGGTTGAGAGTTATCCGAAGTGACAAAAGCGGAGACAATCCGCACCGAAATGGCAAGTCAACGAGCGGAAAGGCCCCTCGTCGTGGCAGCACCGCAGAACTACCTCGCGGTCATCAAGGTCGTCGGCATCGGCGGCGGCGGAGTCAACGCCGTCAACCGGATGATCGAGGAGGGACTCAAGGGCGTCGAGTTCATCGCCATAAACACCGACGCCCAGGCGCTGCTGATGAGTGACGCCGATGTGAAACTCGACGTGGGCCGCGAGCTCACGCGCGGACTGGGTGCCGGCGCCAACCCCGACGTGGGGCGCAAGGCGGCCGAGGACCACCGTGAGGAGATCGAGGAGGTCCTCAAGGGGGCCGACATGGTCTTCGTGACGGCCGGCGAGGGCGGCGGCACCGGCACGGGCGGCGCGCCCGTCGTGGCCAACATCGCCAGGTCGCTCGGCGCGCTGACCATCGGCGTCGTGACCAGGCCGTTCAGCTTCGAGGGGCGGCGCAGGGCCATGCAGGCCGAAGCCGGCATCGAGACGCTGCGCGACGAGGTCGACACGCTGATCGTGATCCCCAACGACCGGTTGCTGTCGATCTCCGACCGGCAGGTGAGCGTGCTCGACGCGTTCAAGGCGGCCGACCAGGTGCTGCTCTCGGGTGTCCAGGGCATCACCGACCTGATCACCACTCCCGGTCTGATCAACCTCGACTTCGCCGACGTCAAGTCGGTCATGTCGGGCGCCGGCTCGGCGCTCATGGGCATCGGCCACGCCCGCGGCGACGACCGCTCGGTGGCGGCGGCCGAGATGGCCGTCTCCAGCCCGCTGCTGGAGGCCAGCATCGACGGCGCCCACGGCGTGCTGCTGTCGATCGCGGGTGGCTCCGACCTCGGCCTGTTCGAGATCAACGAGGCCGCGCAACTCGTGTCCATGGCGGCCGCGCCCGACGCCAACATCATCTTCGGTACGGTCATCGACGACGCCCTCGGCGACGAGGTGCGCGTGACGGTGATCGCGGCCGGCTTCGACGACGTGCCGCCGCCGGTGGAGAAGCCGATGCCCCGCCCGGCGAGCCGCCCCGCCGCACCACCCGCCGCACCGCCCGTGTCGTCCTCTGTCCGGCCGAGCCTCGCGTCCCCCAGCGTGAAGTCGGAGCAGGCCGCGCCGCGCCCTGAGCCGCGCGCTGAGGTGCGTTCGGAGCCGCGTGCGGACTTCAGGCCCGAGCCGCGTCCCGAATTCCGGTCTGAGCCGCGTCCAGAGCCGCGTGCCGACTTCAGGGCGGAGCCCCGCCCCGAGCCGCGCGCCGAGTTCAGGCCCGAGCCCCGCCCGGAGTCCCGTCCCGAGCCGCCGCGTCCCGAGCCGGTGCGGCCGGTGGAGTCGCCGCTGGCCCCCGAGCCCGCGCTCGACGAGCCGGTCGCCGAGGAGCCGTCCGGCCCCGTCTCGATCCCCCGGCCCACGCCCGAGCCCGCCAATCCGCCCACGCCCATCACCTCCCGCATGTCGGAGCCCGCCAAACGTCCCAGGGTGATCTTCGAGGAGCAGGAGGAGGAGCTCGACGTCCCCGACTTCCTCAAATAGCCCGGCCGCCTGACGCCGCTCTCCGGCAAGGTTCCGGGAGCGGCGCCGTCGTGTGCGCGAAGGCGTACCCTGTGCCGGGCCTGTAGTGGAAAGGGAGAGTCAGTGAGAAGGGACGAGATCGCGGCCGGGTTCGCCGAGGTCGACGCACGCATCGCGGCGGCCTGCCACGCGGTGGGGCG
>NZ_JBFAMX010000858.1:0-3445 GCF_040659615.1 Nonomuraea sp. NPDC049784 | reverse complement strand
GTCGCCGCCCGCGTGGGCCCGGTCGCCGCCCGGCCGGTGGGGACCGTCGCCGGGCATGTGGCGGGCGGCGGAGGCCTCGTACAGCAGCCTCGCGGCCTCGGAGGCGGGCATCCGCTCGGCCGGGTTCCTGCGCAGCAATCCCATGATGACCGGTTCCAGCGCGCCCGCCCTGGCCGGCGGTCCGGGCTCGTCGCGCAGCACCGCCGCCACCGTCGCGGCCCACGAGTCGCGCTTGAAGGGCGGCTCGCCCGCGACGGCCGCGTACAGCGTGGCCCCCAGCGACCAGAGATCCGACTCGGGCCGGGCGGGCTCGCCGTTGAGCCGCTCGGGAGGCATGTACGCGGGCGTGCCCACCAGCCCGCCGGTCGCGGTCAGCCCCGCCTCGGCCTCCAGAGAGGCGATGCCGAAATCGGTCAGGACCACCCTGCCGTCGTCGGCCAGCAGCACGTTCTCCGGCTTCACGTCCCGGTGCAGCACCCCGGTGGCGTGCGCGGCGCGCAGGGCGTCCAGCACCCGCCCGCCGATCACCGCGGTCTGCCCCACCGTGAGCGGCCCCTGCTCGCGCAGCACCTCGGCCAGCGAGCGCGAGCGCACGAGCTGCATCACGATCCACGGGCGGCCGTCCTCCTCGACGACGTCGTGGATGACGATCACCGACGGGTGGTCGAGCCGGCCCGCCGCCCTGGCCTCCCTGATGGTCCTGCGGTTGAGCTCGGCCCGCTTGGCGTCGCCGACGCCCGTGTAGCGGACCTCCTTGATCGCCACCGTACGGTCGAGCAGCTCGTCATAGGCTCGCCAGACCACGCCCATCCCGCCCTCGCCGAGCGGCTCGATGAGGCGATATCGGTTGCTGACCTGCCGTTCCACGCGGTGAAGCCTACTTGGCCGGTTTGAAGGTGGCGCAGAACCCCTCGAAGAAGTCGTAGTCCTTCTCCCAGTGGCTCTTCAGCGTGTGCCAGTAGATCGCGTACGCCCTGCCGTTCTCGGTGATGAAGCCCCGGTTGCGCACGCGGGTCAGGCCGGTGTTGGTCTTCCAGGTGAAGTCCCAGTCGGCGGCGGCCTTCTGGTAGTCGACCTTGTGGATGCCGAGCTTCTTGTAGCCGCCGAAGTTGTTCTTGAGTACCGGCTCCTGCTTCTTCCAGTCCTTGTACGGGTCCTTGCCGGACTTGCCCCCATCTTCGATCAGGAGGTACGCGTTGGAGGCCGCGCCCGGGCCCCGGAACCGGACCTGTTTGCCGCTGCGGGTCAGCACGTCCCAGCCCTTGGGCAGGCCGACGGAGAAGCCCAGTTCGTCGTCCGTGTACATCTTCCAGCCCTTGGGCAGCGGGTCCTCCGACTTCTCGGGCTTCGGGCTCTCACTCGGGGACACCGTGGCCGTGGCCGACGGCGACGGCGGCTGGGAGGCGCTCGGCGAGGCCTGGGAAGGGCTTGCCGTGGCTTGGGAAGGGGGCGCGGTGGCGACCGTGGCCTGGGACGTGTCCTTCTTCGGCGTACTGTCCTCCGGGGTCGAGCTCAGACCGAGGTAGCCGCCGATCCCGGCGACCAGCACGACCGCCACGCCCGCCGCGACGACCGGGCCGGCCCGCAGCCGGTCCGGCTTGGCCGCGTCCATCGTGGACTCGGCATGAGGCGCCGGGTCCTCGGTCGGCGCGGGTGTGATCCGTGCGCCGGTCTCAGGGACGGCCGGCGCCGGGGCCGGCGATCGGGATGCGTTCGGGTCGGTCGGGGTGTCGTCCTCGACGGGCGCCGGGCGCGGCTTGCCGTACGTACGCGGCTTGCCGTATACGCGCGGCTCGCCGTACGGGCGCCCCCTGTCCGGGGAGGGCTCCTTGCTCGGCGGAGGCGGCGGCGGTGCGGTCTTGGGGAACGGGGTGGGGACGCGCACCGTCTGAGCCGCGGGGAACTGCATGGTCGGCGGCGGGCTCGCCTGCGCGATGACCTGGCGCAGCATCCGCTGTGCCTCCTCGTAGGTGAGCCGCTGCACCGGCTCCTTCCGCAGCAGCCCGCTGATCACGTCGGTGAGCTGGCCCGCGTGCGGCATGGGGTCGGGCTCGTCGGTCAGCACGGCGTGCATGGTCGCCAGGGCCATCCCCCGCTCATGGGGAGAGCGGCCCTCCACGGCCGTGTACAGCGTCGCTCCTAACGACCACAGGTCCGACTCGCGCCGGGCCGGCAGCCCTTTGAGCCGCTCGGGCGCGATGAACGCCGGCGTGCCCGCCAGGCCCGTCACGGTGAGCTGCGTCTCGGTCTCCAGCGTGGCGATGCCGAAGTCGGTGAGCACGACGCGGCCGTCGTCGGCCAGCAGCACGTTCTCGGGTTTGACGTCGCGGTGCAGGACGCCCGCCTCGTGGGCGCGGTGCAGCGCGTCCAGGACGGCCAGGCCGATCTCGGCCACCCGCTTGGTCTGCAGCGGCCCGTCCTGCTTGATCACGGCGCCCAAAGAGCGTGACTGGACGAGCTGCATGACGATCCAGGGACGGTCGTCCTCCTCGATCACGTCGTGCACGACGATCACGTTGGGATGCTCGAACCTCGCCGCCGCCCTCGCCTCGCGCATTGTGCGCCGGTTCAGCAGCTGCACTTCCTCGCCCAGGGCGGCGGCGTACCTGACCTCCTTGACCGCGACCGTGCGGTCGAGGAGCTCGTCGTAGGCGCGCCAGACGATCCCCATTCCGCCCCTGCCGATGGGTTCCTGCAGCTGGTAGCGGCCGGCGATGCGGCGTCCGTCCTGCTTGCGATCCGACATCAACGGCCTCAAACCCTCCTCCTGGCCAAGAAATACTCCCATAGCGAGGGATCAACGGCGACTCGCCTGAAGGTCAGTCCGTCATGTGAGAGGTACCGCGCAGCAGGTAGAGGCATGGGTGTAGGGTTTCAGACATGACTTGTCGCTACGCGTTTACCGAGCCGGCTCCGGGAGGGCCGGTCGTCAGCTAGCGACCACCTGGAGCCGGCACGAGGCAGAGACACCCGTCTCTGCCTTTTTGGTTTTCTCGCCGGCTTCTGGGGGCCGGCCCGAGTTGGGGGAGTCGAGAATGTCATCGACCTTGGAACGGCGCTCTGTGGCGGTGGGCGACCTGCTCGTGGGCGAGGGGCCCGCCGTGGTGATCGGCGGCCGGGTCAATCTACGGGCGTATCACGGGCAGGTGGACGCGTACGACGTGCTGGGAGAGCACGCCACGCTGGTGGAGCCGTACTCCGCGGCCGATCTGCCGGCGATCGCCTCCAGGGCGGACGCGGTGGTGGTGGGCTCGTCGTGGACGCGCGACATCCCGCTGGTACGCGCGGCGGCCGGGTTGGGGCTGCCGGTGGTGGTGGAGCGGCGGGCGTCGGCCTCCATGGAGGAGTGGCTGGAGCTGGCCGATTACTGCGCGGACGCGGGGGACGGGCGGGTGCTCCTGTGCGAGGGCGGCCGGCTGGACCTGGGGCTGATGCGCGCGGCCCG
>NZ_JBFAMX010000857.1:0-3449 GCF_040659615.1 Nonomuraea sp. NPDC049784 | reverse complement strand
TGGGTGGCCGTGGGCGCGCCCGGCGTGGGGCGGGCGGCTCTGGGGGGGCTGGAGGGCGGGCGGGTGCGCCTGTGGCATCCCGCCCGAGCGACGCTCGCGGAGGTGACCGGCTGGCGGGAGGCCGTGACCGAGGGGCGCGTCAGGCAGCCGTTCAAGCAGGCGTTCCGCGAGGTCTACCCGCTGACCCCCGCGGAGGAGCGGACCGCTGTCTACTCCAACCGGTTCGCCGGGCACGTCGTGGACTACCGGCGGCTGTACGCGATGTTCAAGGTCCGGGGGTGGCGGGCCGACATGCTCGGCCCGTGGGACGGCGGCGACGCAGGCCAGGCCACGCGTGTGCTGGCCGAGGGGCAGTGGCGGGCGTCGTTCTTCCACGACTACCTGTACGAGGATCCGGGCGAGCATGCCTCCACCGACCAGGTGCGTTTCCACCGGAGGATGGACGGCGAGTGGCGGGAGGCGCCGCTCGCCGAGGTGCCGGCGCTGGTGTTCAGCGAGGCCATGCGGGACGTGGACCTGTTCGTGGCGGTGACCTCGATCGCGGCCGACCCGGAGTGGGCCGACCGCGGCCACGACCGCCATCTCGACTACTGGCGCGCGGCGTCCTTCGGCGAGCTGCCGCCGTCGGCCGAGGTGCGCCGCGACGCGCTGGCCCGGTTGTTGCCGCGCCTGGCGATCGCCGACCGCTGCACGCTCACCGATCGTTACCTGGTCGTACGCGGCGACCTGCGCACCTACAAGATCCATCTGGGCAGCGCGAACATCCTCATGGAGCCGGGCGACGTGTACCTGTGCATCGTGTCCGCGCGCGACCGCGACGCGAGGCTGTTCCTGCCGTTCGAGGACGACGGGCGCCTCGCGCTCATCCTCAGCAAGGCCCTCCTCCTGGCCGGGGACAGCCGGATCACCGACGAGACCATCGTCCGGCAGATCAAGGGGTGACCTCCCTCGGAGCGGTTATCCGGGTTCAGAGAGGTGCCCACAGCTTCTTGGTGGCCTGGTCCGGGGACGGTTCCTTCTGCACCTGGTCGGCCGGCGAGGCCACCGACCGCGGGGACCGGGGACCGTTGACACGCCCTTCCAGCCGAACCGTAGGCGTCCGGGTGATGGTTTCCCTGACGCGTGTCGGTGAGGATGAGTCCGTGTCAGCTTGGCGGCCCTGGTTGGCATCGATACGGCGGTCGCGCAGGACTCCGGCGGGAGTAGCGATCGCCCTGGTCGTGCTGGGCGTCGTGGCGACCGCCGTCCGGCTGGACGCTCCGTCCGACGGCGGCGTCGTGCGACTGGGCTGGGGCGGGGACGGCGTGGTGGTGGACGTTCCGGGCCGGCCCGGCGGGCCGGGGCTGCGGGACGGCGACCTGGTGACCGGTGTCGCCGGGAACCGTCTCGCCGACGGGCTCAACGCGATGCTGCTGTTCGCCGCCGCACTGCACGCCGCCCGCCGCCCGCGGCCCGTGCCCGCCGACGCGCCCGCCTCGACGACGGGAGGACGCCGGTGAAGACGAATCCGCTCCGGACACCGCCGAGATGGTGGGCGGCGGCCAGCGGGGGCACCGGTCTGATCGCGAACGCTTTCCTGGTCCTGTTCTATCTCACCGCTCAACCCTGGACCGGCAACGCCGGCGACGGCTGGTTCGGCGCGGCAAACGACGTCCTCGTCCTGATCCAGTACCTCGCGCTCGTACCGGTGGTCCTCGGCCTGGGACGCCTGATGGACGGCGACACCCGTGCCCGCGTGTGGACCGGGATCGGCCTCGTCGCCGCCGTCGCCGTCATCGTGCTGCAGGCTCTGCTGATCACGGGTGCGATGCCGTTCGAGCGCCAGGTCGTCGCGGTGAGCCTGAGCGCCGTCCTCACCATGTGCTGGGCGGGCGCGATCAGCGCCGCGGGAACACGTACCCGTACCCTGCCCAGGACGGTGACCCGCCTCGGCCGTGTCGTCGTGATCGGACTGCCGATCGCCCTCGGAACGTTCGGGATCGGCGCCCTCGTCACGGCCGTGTCCGGCGTGTCCTGGGCCTGGGCTGCCGGTGGGATACCGGGCTTCGTCGTGTGGACGCTGTTCCCGGCCTGGACCCTGCTGCTCGCCACGGCACCCTCCCGGCCCCGGGACCGCCCCACGGCAGACCCCGGCCGCCGTTGACCGCGCCGCTCACCGTGACCTCCACCGTCA
Organism: Nonomuraea sp. NPDC049784; assembly: GCF_040659615.1. Classification (NCBI taxonomy): domain Bacteria; kingdom Bacillati; phylum Actinomycetota; class Actinomycetes; order Streptosporangiales; family Streptosporangiaceae; genus Nonomuraea; species Nonomuraea sp. NPDC049784. The sequence goes on along the minus strand of NZ_JBFAMX010000857.1, from coordinate 1,276 downwards.
CCTGGCCCTGGCGCGGCGCCCTCCGCCTACTTCGACAGGTAGAGCGTCTTCCAGGTGCCCGCGTACAGGCAGACGAGGGACGGCTTGGTGGCCTTGGACTCGGCGCAGACCTTGAGTTCGACCTGGTAGACGTCCCGGTAGGAGAACGAGAAGTGCTTCGGGGTGCGGTACGAGCAGTCGCGGACCGTGTGGTGGCGGAACGGCAGGTTGTTCCCGGAGCGGTACGTGATGCGGAAGACCGCCCAGCCACACGTGGTGGCGCGGCGGGTGTGGTCGTACACCTTGCCCGAGACCCGGACGGCGTCGGCGGTCGGCAGGTCGGCGTGGTCCTCCCCCGTGGCCGTCAGGGTGCCCGCGGCTTCGGCGGCGCGCCCGGGCGCGTAGTACGGGCCCCACGCGGTGCCGGCCGCGTCCGCGGAGGTCGCGGCCTGGGCGGCGGGGGCGGCGGCGGCGAGGGTGGCGGTGGCGGCGATGGTCAGACCGGCGAGGGTACGGGAGATCGTCATCGGGGGCCGTCCTTTCGTGGTGAGATGCCCCCAATGTGCGGTGCGCCGATTTCAGGCGGCTTGCCGGCGGACTGCCGCCACTTTCAAGACTCTTGCCAGGCGCGCCCGTGCGGGCCACCGCACCACGCCGCGGCCGGTGGGACCATGCGGCGTGGGCGGCGACCCGCCCGGGGGCAGCTGGGTCAGGCGGCTGCCTTGGCGGTCAGCGCCACGGCGGCCTGCTGCGTGACGCCGCTCACCGTGACGGCCACCGTCACCTGCCCCGGCCGCAACGCCGTCAGCGTCCCCGTCGAGGGGTCGAGGACGGCCACGTGCCACGGCTTGGCCGTCTCACGGGACCCGATCTGCAGGTTGGGCGACCCGGACCAGGCGGCCGAGACCGGGTAGGCCGCGGGAACCGTACGGGTGCCCTGCTTGACCGTCGCCGTCACCGTGCCGGGCGTCCCGACCGCGACCGAAGCCGGGGCGGTGAGCGCGAGGTCGTCCACGTGCGGCCGGACCTGCGTGCCGATCCAGTCCGGCGCGTCCGCGAACCAGTTGCGCCGCACGTGCTCCGCCTCCGAAGGCGTCACCGGGTCCACGCCCCACAGCGACCACCCGGTGAACCCGCCGTCGTCGGGCGGGGTGGCCGGGTTCTTGCCGGAGTTGCCGTTGATGAAGTACGGCACCGCGTCCACGTGCGAGGCGTGGAACGTCCCCACGTGCGCCCCGATGTACGCGGCGCCCTTGCCGGTGGTGCGCTGGAAGTCGGCCAGCCAGCCCTCCACCAG
>NZ_JBFAMX010000856.1:0-3457 GCF_040659615.1 Nonomuraea sp. NPDC049784 | reverse complement strand
CGCGGCCGGACCCGGACGGCCCAGCTCCGCGCCCAGCGTCGACGCCGGGCTCACCCTGCTCCACCAGGGCCTGCACCGCGCTCGACCACGACGAATCGCATCTACCGGACGGCGCCTGCGCCGCCGCCCGCGACTGGACGGTGATCGTCGCCCTGCTCGGCGACCCAGACGGCGATCCCGGAGGGGAAACCGGCACAAGCTCGGGATTCGGAGGCGGATGAGGCTTTTCCCGTCAGCAGACTACTCGCCGACGGCGATCTCCCGCTGTGCGATAACGTTCACCGCTGCGGGGTCTTCCTCAGCTGGGGTGATGAGAACCCAGCGGCCCGGGTGCTCCCAGCCATAGCCGTACACATCCAGCCAGGCCACGGTCTCATCGTCGAAGTCGCTGTAGCTGACGATGGAGTCCTCCAGTGCCTCACCGTTGGCGGTCCACCGGTCCTCCCCATTGATCAAGGAGACGATCACTCGCCTAGTCACCGTCCACCATCCGGTGCAGGAGAATCTCCTGCGGATATGGCCCGTGAGAGTTCTCCGCGACGATGAGTGCGATCCATTCTTCCAGTCCCTCGAACAGCGGATCTGATGGTGAGAACGTGGAGTTCCGCCACGCTTGGCGCACGTCAAGCCAAACGCTCTCGACGCCCTCGGCTGCCTGGCCTCGCCGCCACGGCCATCCGATCTCACGACAGATCGCTTTCTCGAAGGTCATGACCCCGTGCCCGAGCACCGCGTAGAAGGAGTCGGCGACGCCGCGCTCATAAAAGGCCCGCTTCCACCGGTGTTCGGGCAGCCTGGCGGGATCGACCTCCTGCCAACGTGGAAGGGGAACGGTGGTCATGGGATGGGACATGAAGGGGTACTCCCGCCGGGGTTCCTCCGGCATGAGTGTGGCGTTCATGATGCGGCGCAGGGCGTAGAGGTCCTTGCCAGTCAAGTGCCACGCATAACCATCTGGTTGGCGGATCACGGAGGTGATGCTGCCGGCCTCGGGCACAAAGCCGGCAGCGAGCGCGGCTGTGGCAGCTTCCTGTGGTGAGGCTCCAAAGACGACCGTCTGGTCGTCCCGCGTTGCGGTGTAGGGCATGGTTGTCGTTGCGCTTTCTGTGAGCTGTAGGCGTCAGAGGGGGCCGATGGTTCCGAAGGCGCGGCAGCCGACGACCGTGCCCTGGGCGTTATGGACTTGCTCCTGCGGTCTCAGCCGATCTTCCCGCCCGGCTGCGGCGAGCGTGGTCAGCCGCGGCACGGCGTACCAGGGCTCTGGCGCCGGCTCGGGCAGATGCTCGAGGTCGCCGTAGCGGCTGGCGGGAACAGGGACAAGGGGGACGTCTACCTCCACGACCTGGCCAGCGTCCGCTCCCTCGGCGGCGAGGCGGGCCATCTGCCCAGATGGCAGGATCTCGGCGATCACCCCCGCAGGGAGTTGGTCGCCTGTGGCGAGCTCTGACGTGTTGGCAGAGTAGATGCGGATGGGATGCGGTCTCGTCTTGACCACCATGATGTGTCTCCTTCCCCCTTCACCTACTACAGATGGACGACGGCAAGGCTCCGCCTCTGACGTGCGGAAACGGGAGAGGGGCCCCACTCGCGTTGAAGGAGGGTGGGGCCTGTCGATCTGATCCAGCCGGAGACTCTGCGGCGGGCGCTCCTTGACAACGATGTTTGCCAACGTGAGCACCACAGAGGTTGCCGCGCCAAGGGCGTCCGACATCGTTCTACCTCGCCTGAGCCGCCATTTGGCGATGGAGGGGCTATCCAGGACGACCTCCCAGCTGGGGCCCGAGTCGGCGCCCGATCCCGGCGACCGCATCCAGGTGGCCGGCACCCGGATGCCGCCCTTGACTCCCTAGCCCGTACAGCAGCAGCGCGATCTCAAGCGGAAGGCGCCTCACCGCGCTCGTCCGGCGTCGAGGCTGAGGACAACGCGGTAGGATTCGGGAGCGATCTTCGGTTCGACGCAGTACTTCGTGCAGGAACGACTCTGGGCGGGTGGCGATGACCAGTTTGTACGCGCACGCTGGCGGCGATGAAGGCTTGCACCGCCTGGAAGAGGTCTTCTACGCCAAGGTCCTCGCCGACCCCCTGCTTAAGGCGCTCTTCCCCGAACCCAAGCCGCATCACGTACAGAACTTGACCTGGTTCACCGCCGAATCCTTTGGTGGCCCCGACCGCTTCACCCGCGAACTGGGCTTCGAGCACATCATCAACGTGCACCGGCATCTGCGGATCACTGAGGAGCAACGGCAGCGTTTCGTCGATCTGTACATGCAGGCGGTCGAAGAGTCTGACATGCCCGTCGATCCCGCCTTCCGGCAGGCGGTACACGATCACGTGGAGTTCGGCTCGCACGTCGCCATGCAGAACTCTCACGCCGCAACGGACGCCGACCTGCACCCGTTGCGCGAGGTGCCGCGCTGGAACTGGGCCGGAGACAAGCAGCAAGATCCGGCCCCGTAAGACCTGGCACGGGTGGATCAACCAGCCCCAGCAGGTAGGCCACCGCCCCTCAAGGACGGGATCTCCACGCTGTAAGTACGTGACGAAAAGCAGGAACACCGGTGGAGAGGTACCCGCCGCCACACCAAGCACGGCGTGTCCGTCGCGACGAAACGCTGATCGGCTGCGATGGTGACAGATCTTCGTCCGCCCGCAACGCCAGCCGTCGGCCAGGCAAGCGCGCTGGCCGGGCCGCAGGACCTGGTCTCGGCGGCGACCCCGCTCATGCACCTGGCCGCCGACCACGCCCGTCCGCTCGCCGAGCCGGTCGAGCTCGTTGCGGCCTGGCTGTCCGGAGACGACGCGGTCCAGCCGGTCCTGGACCGGTACGCCGACGCCGCGCTGGCCGAGGCCCGCACGGCGCTGGCTGACCTGGACGTCACCGTGCTGGGGCCGATCGCGGTCGTGACCGGTTCCCACCGGCTCGCCATGAGCATCGGCTACCGCCACGCGCCCGTGGTCGTGGCCACCAACCCGGCCTTCTCTTTCGTGGGCAGGGCCGCCCACGGCAAGCACACGGTCGCCGTCTGGAACACCCAGGCGCTGCCTGCGGTCCTGGACTGGCCCAGCTTGATCGCGACCTTGAACGAGGCCGATCCGGCGGCCACGCCCGCATCCGGCTGGGGGGCTCCAGCAGCATCATCGGCTCACCGCAAGGCGTCGGCTCCGGCCTGACGACCGAGCAGGTGACCGAGATTGTCCACTGCTTCCTGGCCGAGGGGGTCCAGGAGTATGCGTGGGAGGTGGGCGAGTACGCCGACTACTACGCCGCCCTGCAGGCGACCGGCCAGCCGTACGACGCCCAGGACGCCGCCCGGGTCGCGGCCGGCCAGCAGCGCGTCGGCTCCCTGGCCGCGGCCCTGGCCTGCACAGCCCGGCCGGGCATGCCCGCCATCGAGACGGAATGGGGAGGGGCCAAGAACGCGAGCGTGACCGGATCCTTCGATCCGGCCGCGCCGTG
>NZ_JBFAMX010000855.1:0-3479 GCF_040659615.1 Nonomuraea sp. NPDC049784 | reverse complement strand
GCCGCCCGGTCAGCTCGGCGATCTTCTTGGCCACCTGATCGCCGAAGCCGGGCGGCGCGTTCAGCCCGGTGCCGACCGCGGTGCCGCCGATCGCCAGCCGGTACAGCCCGGTACGGGTGCGCTGCAGATGGTCGATGGCGTCGCCGAGCTGGGCGGCGTAGCCGGACCACTCCTGGCCCACGGTCAGCGGGGTGGCGTCCTCCAGATGGGTACGCCCGATCTTGACCACGTGCTGCCACTCGCGGCTCTTGCGGGCGGCGGCGTCGCGCAACCTGGCGGCGGCGGGCAGCACGTGGTCGTCGATGGCCTGCGCGGCGGCGATGTGCATCGCGGTGACGAAGGTGTCGTTGGACGACTGGCCCATGTTCACGTGGTCGTTGGGGTGGATGGGGTCCTTGCTGCCCAGACGCCCGCCCACCAGCTGGATCGCCCGGTTGGAGATGACCTCGTTGACGTTCATGTTGGACTGGGTGCCGGAGCCGGTCTGCCACACGTACAGCGGAAACTCGCTGTCGAGCTCGCCGCGGATGACCTCGTCGGCGACCCGCTCGATGAGGTCGGCCTGCCATTGGGGCAAGCGTCCGTCATGGGCGTTGACGATCGCGGCGGCCTTCTTGATGTAGCCGTAGGCGTGGTAGACGGCCGTGGGCATGCGGTCGTTGCCTATGTCGAAGTGGATCAGCGAGCGCTGGGTCTGGGCGCCCCAGTAGTGATCGGCCGGGACCTCGATCTCGCCGAGGGAGTCGCTCTCCGTCCGGGTGCCGGTGGCCCGCAACCCGATCGGCACGTCGCGGACGCGGGGCGCGCTCATCGTCCGTTCCCGTGGATCGGGCGGTACTTCGGCTGCCACATGGCGTCTTGGACCTGCTGGATGGTGTTGCGCAGGGTGGTGCGGGCCAGGTGTTCCTCGGCGGCCCGGTTGGCGACGGCGACGGCGACCGTGGCTGAGACCTCCCTGAGGTTGTCCACCTGGGGCAGCAGGGACGCGCCCGGGGCCGAGACGTCGACCAGGCCGCTGACGGCGTCGGCGGCCGCCTGGAACATGCCGGGACTGACCCGGCGGGCACGGGAGACCACGACGCCCAGCCCCAGCCCCGGGTACAGCAGGGCGTTGTTGGCCTGGCCGATGACGTAGGTGACGCCGTTGTAAGTGATCGGCTCGATCGGGATGCCGGTGGCGATCAGCGCTCGGCCGTCGCTCCAGCGGATGAGGTCGGCGGGCATCGCCTCGATCCGATCGGTCGGGTTGGAGATCGGGAAGATGACGGGGCGTTCGACGCCCGCGGCCATGGTGCGCACGATCTGTTCGGTGAACGCGCCGTGGGCGGTGGAGGTGCCCAGCAGCATGGTGGGCTTGACGCGTGCGACGACTTCGGCCAGCGAGATGCCGTGCTCGTCCTTGGCCCAGTCGGCGACCTCGCTGCGCGGTCGGGCGTAGGGCTGCTGGAAGTCGCGCAGGCCGGTCATGTCGTCGACCAGCAGGCCCTGCTTGTCGATGGGCCAGATCCGGCGGGTGGCGGTGTCGTGGTCCAGGCCGTCGCGGATCATCGCATCGCGCAGTTGGTCGGCGATGCCGATGCCGGCGGTGCCCGCGCCGAAGATCACGATCCGCTGGTCGCGCATCGGGGTCCTCGACACCTTGACGGCGCTGAGCATGGCGGCCAGCACGATGGCACCGGTGCCCTGCATGTCGTCGTTGAAGGTGCAGATGCGTTCGGTGTACTTCTCCAGGATCCGCCGGGCGTTGGACGGGCCGAAGTCCTCCCAGTGCAGCAGGGCGCCGGGGAACATCCGGGTGGCCGTGGTGACGTAGGCGTCGATGAAGTCGTCGTAGCGCTGCCCCCGCACCCGGGCATGCCGGTTGCCGACATAGGCGGGGTCATTCAGCAGCGCCTCGTTGTCGGTGCCCACGTCCAGGGCGACCGGGATGACCCGGCCAGGGTCGATCCCCGCGGCGGCCGTGTAGACGGCCAGTTTGCCGGTCGCGATGCCGGCCCCGCCGCCCACCCCCCAGTCGCCGATGCCCAGGATCTCCTCGGCGTCGGAGGCCACGATCAGATCGACGTCGTCCGGCCCCACCTGGAGGCTCTTGAACGCCCGTTCGATCCCGCCCGGGTCGTCGATGGACAGGTACACGCCCCTCGGACGCCGGTACTCGTGACTGTAGGACCGGATCGCCTCAGCGACCGTCGGGTCGTAGACGACGGGCAACATCTCCCGCAGATGATCGCTCAGCAGCCGGTAGTAGAGCACCTCGTTCCGGTCCCGGAGCCCCTCCAGGTAGACGTTCTTGAGCAGGTTCGTCGGCTGGCGCCCGTACTGCACGTACATCCGCCGTACCTGCTCATCCAGCGTCTCCACCACCGGTGGCAGCAGCCCGTCGAGCCCCAGCTCGGCCCGCTCCTCCGGCGAGAACGCCGTGCCCTTGTTCAACAGTGGCTCCCGCAGCACGGCCAGCCCTCGCAGGGACGTCACATAGCTCCCGTCCGGCTGCTCGGCGAACATCAGGCTCGGCAGATCCGGCTTCCTCTTCCCCGGTGACATGGTCATCCTCCTTCGAGCAGCCATCACCCCCGGAAGTCCGGCGCCCCGGTTCAAAGTGCGAAGCCGCGCTCGCTCACACGCTTCCCCGGTCAAGCACGTAGACGCTGAGCCGCAGCCAATGACTGTCCTTGGGGCCGACAAAGGACGAATTACGGAAACGACGTGGGAAGCAGTCCGGCCTTGGGGTGTCCCCCGCGCCCGCAGCGGCCGCCCGACCGGAAACCGGCCTATCGACAGGCCGTCACGTCGCCGGCAGCGTCACCGCGGCCTCGCCCGTGTAGACCAGGAAGGTCAGTGTTTCTTGGAAGTACAACTCGACGCTCGTGGTGTCGTGCGCCAGGTAGCCGATCGAGATGTCCTGTCCGATGTGCAGTTCGAAGTCTCCGCCGCGGGTGGACAGCAGGAACGCGCCGTCGATCGCGGGGGCCCAGATGATCTCGCCGTCGATAAGACGTGCGATGTGGTCGAGGATCGGATAGCCCTCATCGGTGGTGCCGCTGACAGCGGTGTAGGCATCGGCGCCGAGCGCCAGCGTGTACGGGCCCTCGACGCCGGCCAGGCGCAATGCGGTCACCGCCTTGCTGATGGCGCCCGGATAGTCGCGTACGTGGGCCGGGAGGGTGACGGCCGGGTTGGAGGAACCGGCGCGAATGCCGGTGATGCCGGCTTGTGTGTATCCGTGGAAGATCGCGCGGTCTTCGGCGACGGCGAGGCGGCGGGCGGCGTCCTTGACCGGCTGCCAGTCGGCGTCCTTGGCGCCGCGTTCGACGCTGTCGACCTGTTGCCGGTCGACGGTGAAGGGCACGCGCAGTTCGACGATCGGCTGGTCGCGGCGTGCATGGGCGATGACGCCGTCGGCCGGAGGGTCGATGGCCTGGAGATGCCCGGTGCCGACTCCCGAGAGCTCGGCTCCTCGCGGGCCGACGACATCGACG
>NZ_JBFAMX010000854.1:0-3489 GCF_040659615.1 Nonomuraea sp. NPDC049784 | reverse complement strand
GCGCGGTCCTGAGCGGATCGCGTTGCTCGGCCCGAACGGCTCGGGCAAGACCACGTTGCTCAAGCGTCAAGCGATGGCTGAGTGGCCCGACGGCCCGCGCTGGCCGCGTACCCTCCGATCCCGCCGAGTCCACCCGCTGCCGGGGTTGACAGACCTGATCCGCGTTGGCCTGCGCGGGGGCTGGACCCGCCGCGAAGTCTCCGACGCGGGCCTGTTGCCCATTCACCCGACCGATCTGCAGCCCGTGCTCGCAGGAGAGGTGGCGGCGACGTGGATCGGCCACTCCTCCTGGCTGGTGCGCACGGCCACCCAATCCGTCCTCATCGACCCGGTCCTATCGCGGCACATCCGCGGGGTGCGTCCCCGACTCACCCCGCCCGGGTTGACCTTCGCTGAGCTGCCACCCGTCAACGTCCTGCTGATCAGCCACGACCCGCACTCCGATCACCTGGACTGGCCCACCGTGACCCGGCTGGATCGGCGCATCACCGTGCTGGTCCCCGCTAAACTCGGAAAAGGTTTTCGCCGCCGCGGTTTCCAGGACGTGCGCGAGCTGGACTGGTGGGACGAGGTCCGCCTCGACGATCTGATCTTCACCTGCCTGCCCGCCGCCCACTGGTCAGGCCGCACCCCACTGGGCCTGTGGCGCACGCTATGGGCCTGCTGGATGATCACTACGGCGAGCGGGCAGCGCATCTATCACGCCGGCGACAGCGCCTACGCCCTGCACTTCCAAGAGATCGGCGCCCGCTACGGCCACATCGACCTCGCGTTGATGCCGGTCGGCTCCTACAGCCCGCAAGCCATCCAGGCGTTCGCGCACATGAACCCGGGCGAGGCGGTCCGAGCATGCGGCGACCTGCGGGCATCTCGCATGGCCTTGATGCACTGGGCAACCTTCGTGTTGTCGGACGAGCCGCTGCTGGAGCCGATGCGGCTGAGCATGCATGCCTGGCGGCGAGCAGAACGACCACCGGCGGACCTGTGGCCGCTGGCCGTGGGGGAGACACGCATCCTTCCCACCGCGCCCCCCGTTCACTCTCACGATGCTCGCGCCGAACCTGACCAGCTGGCACCGCCTGAGGATGCTCTAGCCTTAACGCGGCCGGGCGGGATTGCCGAGACCGCGCCGCCGATCGCCTCGCCGCCCCGGTCGGCGACGACCGTGCCGACCAGCCGCACAGGTGCACCCCGCGAGGTGCCGTCATGATGTCGGCCGCGTCAGGGCGCGCTATGTCGCTGCGGCTGGGCAGCCTGGCGGGCCTCCCCGTTGACGCCATCGCGGACGAGATCGGCTTGCTGACGGGACGACAGGTCCTGCATGTGCCCGTCGAGTCCGCTCCCGATGATGATCAGGCGGTCGGCGCGGGTCACCACGCCCACGACCGTGCCAGCGCGCTACGCGCCCAACTGCTGGCCGGCGAGATCGATTGCGCCGTGCACGCCGTCCCAGACCTGCCCGCCACACCGCAGAGCGGACTGACGCTTGCCGCCACCCCCGCCCGTGACGACATCCGCGACGTTCTGGTCGCCTCCACACTCTGGGCCGACCTGCACCCCGGCGCCACGGTCGCCACCACCTCGGCACGCCGTCCGGCCATGCTGCGTAGACTCCGATCCGACCTTCGCTTCCACGTCCTGGATGGCGACCTCGGCTCCTGCCTGTCCCTGCTCCACCGCGGCGAGGTGGACGCCCTCGTGTGCGCCGGAGCACACCTACGCCGTCACAGCCCTGAGATCGACAGCGCCGAAACCTTCGCCATCGAGCACCTGTTTCCCGAGCCTGGTCAGGGCGCACTGGCGCTGGAGTGCCTGTCCGACCGGCATGACGTCGTCACCACCGTGCGGGTGCTGCACGACCCCCGCACCTGGCACGCCACCATCGCCGAACGCACGGTACAGGCGGCCATGCCCAGCGACGAGAACGTCATCATCGGCACCTATGCGGTCGACGACGGCCACCTGGTCAGCCTGACCGCCGCGGCGTTCTCACCCGATGGCCGGTACGCCGCTCGCTCGTTTGGCACGTGCGCCTCCGCTGACTGCGAGACCTTGGGCCACTTCGTAGCCGCCGACCTGCGCGCCGCAGTCACCGCCTGGCCCACATCCACGGACAGCGAGGCCGCCCCATGACCATGACAGCCGGACCCGCCATCGCGGTCCACCCGAGCACACCCGCCGACCTCGCCAAGACTCCGATCACCTGCGCCCACGCCATGGCATCGCTGGGCTTCAGCTCTGGAGCTCCGAGCGATGGTGGCGCAGACCACCACCTCCTTCACAGCCAACAGGGCCAGCGGCGATGCCGAGATCCTGGCCGTGGTGAACAACCAGGGCGGCTTCAACCGGGCCCTGGACGGCCGCTACCCGCCCGGCTCGACGTTCAAGGCGGTCACGGCGATCGGGCTGCTCGCGGCCGGGATGTCGCCGCAGGACTCGGTGACGTGCCCGATGTACTCGACCGTCGGCGGGCTGAAGATCCGTAATTCCGACAAGGAGGCGTTCGGGTCGCTGTCGTTCCTCGACTCGTTCGCGCATTCGTGCAACACCACGTTCGCGCCGCTGGCCGAGCAGAAGCTGGGCGCCGACAAGCTGCTCGAAGCGGCCGAGGACGTCGGCTTCAACCAACAGCTGAACATCGGGGTGCCGGCCACCAAGGCCAGCTTCCCCAAGGCACAGTCCGACGCCGAGCTGGCCGCGGAGGCGTTCGGGCAGGGCAGGATCACGGCCAGCCCCCTGACCATGGCCTCGGTGGCCGCCGCCATCGCCGACGGCACCTGGCGGCCGCCGACGCTCGTGCCCTCGCTGAAGCAGAAGGCCGAGGAGCGCGCGCTGCCGGACGGGGTGAAGGAGAAGCTGCACGAGATGATGGCGGCCGTGGTGTCCAAGGGCACGGCCAAGGCGGCGGGGCTGCCCGCCGGGACGCACGGCAAGACCGGCACGGCCGAGTACGGCACCGGCGACGACCTGAACACCCACGCCTGGTTCATGGGGTTCAAGGGCGATGTGGCGTTCGCGGTGGTCGTGGAGGGTGGCGGCGCGGGCGGCAAGGTCGCGGCGCCGGTGGCGGCGGCCTTCCTCAAGGGGCTGTGACGCTTTCCTGCTTGGACGCGCCGGTGCTGGGCAGGGGTCGATTGTGGTGGCAATCGGTGCCGAGGAGTACGCGGCGCGTCAGGAGGCGATGAGGCGGCTGGCCGCGCGTGACGGCTTCCACGGGGTCGTGGCCTGGTCCAGAGGCGGATCCGGGCAGGACCGTTACGCCGACGTCTACCACCTCACGGGCTTCTACCAGCACCAGCCCTTCGTCCCCGACTCTCCCGGCCGCTGGCGGGCGCGGGGTCACGCGGCCGTGGTGCTGCCCGTCGACCTTCCCCCGGCGATCTCCAACGGTCACGCGGCACGCACCGGCTGGAGCGCGGCCCTCAGGGAGGGCCACGCTCGCGTCACGGCCATGCTCATCACCGACTCGGGGAATCTCCAGGAGCCGCG
>NZ_JBFAMX010000853.1:0-3492 GCF_040659615.1 Nonomuraea sp. NPDC049784 | reverse complement strand
CTACGTGATCCGCCTGGAGCAGGGCCGCGGGCTGCGCCCCTCGCCCGAGGTGCTGGAGGCGCTGGCAGGCGCGCTGCGGCTGAGCGAGGACGAGCGGGCCTACCTGTTCGACCTGGCCCGCCAGCGGCCCACCAGGCAGGCTCTCCCGGCGGACGAGGCCGGTCCGCTGGCACAGCTCGTGCTGGACCTGTCGCCGCTGCCCGCCATGCTGGTCAACCACCGCTTCGACATCCTGGCATGGAACCCCGAGATGGCGGCGCTGATGTCGATGGACCTGGCCACGCTGCCCCCGCCGCAGCGCAACACGCTGTGGCTCTGCATGCTGCACCCGGGCCTGCGCGACTTCTACCGCGACAGAGAGCGCACGGTGCGCGAGGGCATCGCCGACCTGCGGGCCTCGTGGGCGGCCCACCCCGACGACAAGGCGCTGACGGAGCTGATCGACGAGCTCACCACCGGCAGCGAGGAGGTCGCCCGCCTGTGGGCGCTGCGCGACGTCCGGGTGAACGGCCGCGGCCAGAAGCGGCTGCGGCACAAGACGAAGGGCCCGCTGACCATCGCTTTCGAGGTGCTGGCCCCGATCCAGTCACCCGAGCAGCGGCTGGTCATCTACCGCGCCGCCGACCCCGGCTCCCAGCGCGTCCTCGACGTCATCGCCCGCGAATGCACGTGAAAAGGCCGGGGTCGCGATGAACGCGACCCCGGCCCTGAAAGGTCACACCAGCGGCCGCGCGGTCGGCAGGATCGGGTACGGCAGCGCCGTGTCCCCGGTCAGATACCGGTCCACGCCCGAGGCGGCGGCCCGCCCCTCGGCGATGGCCCACACGATGAGCGACTGCCCGCGCCCCATGTCGCCGGCCACGAAGACGCCGTCCACCTTGGACATGTACGTCTTGTCACGCGAGACGTTTCCCCGCGCGTCGTAGAAGCCGTCACCACCGGCCTCGGCGAGGTCCTGCAGCAACGCGCCCTTCTCCGGCCCGAGGAAGCCCATGGACAGCGTCACCAGCTCGGCCGGGATCTCCCGCTCGGTGCCCGGGATCGGCTTGAACCCGTTCTGCGGCCCCTCGACCTCGACCAGCCGCAGCGCCCGCACGTTGCCCTCGGCATCGCCGGCGAACTCGGTGGTGGAGACGGCGTAGACCCGCGCTCCCCCGCCGTCCTCCAGCTCCTCGTGCGCGCTCTCCATCTTGAACAGGATGGGGAACGTCGGCCACGGCTGGCTGCCGGGCCTGGCCGCGGGCGGCTGCGGCATGATCTCGAGCTGGGTGACGGACTCGGCGCCCTGCCGGATCGCCGTGCCGATGCAGTCGGCGCCGGTGTCGCCGCCGCCGATCACCACCACGTGCTTGCCCTCGGCCGAGATGGGCGCCTTGCCGAAGTCGCCCTCCTGGACCTTGTTGGACAGCGGCAGGTACTCCATCGCCTGGTAGACGCCCTTGAGCTCGCGCCCGGTCACCGGCAGGTCGCGCCACTGGGTGGCCCCGCCCGACAGCACCACGGCGTCGAACTGCTCGCGCAGCTCGGCGGCGGTGATGTCGACTCCGACGTTCACGCTGGTGCGGAACTCGGTGCCCTCGGCCCGCATCTGCTCGAGCCGGCGCTCGATGTGCCGCTTCTCCATCTTGAACTCGGGGATGCCGTACCGCAGCAGGCCGCCGATCCGGTCGGCCCGCTCGAACACGACCACGTCGTGCCCGGCCCTGGTGAGCTGCTGCGCCGCGGCGAGGCCCGCCGGGCCCGAACCGACGACCGCGACCCTCTTGCCGGTCTTGACGGCCGGGGGCTGCGGGGTCACCCAGCCCTCGGCGAACGCCCGGTCGATGATCTCGACCTCGACCCGCTTGATCGCCACGGGGTCGGAGTTGATGCCGAGCACGCACGCCGCCTCGCACGGGGCCGGGCAGAGCCGGCCCGTGAACTCGGGGAAGTTGTTCGTGGCGTGCAGCCGCTCGATCGCCTCGCGCCAGTCGGTGCGGTAGACGAGGTCGTTCCACTCGGGGATGAGGTTCCCGAGCGGGCAGCCGTTGTGGCAGAACGGGATGCCGCAGTCCATGCAGCGGGCCGCCTGCTTGGTCAGCTTCTCCTGCGAGAAGTCCTGGTAGACCTCGCGCCAGTCGCTGATGCGGACGTCCACGGGGCGGCGCGCCGGCAGCTCCCGGTCATGCGTGAGAAAACCCTTGGGGTCAGCCATTCGGTACGCCTCCCTTAACCTTGCACATGCTTTGGCCAGAACAGCCCGCCATGATGGCCAGGCTCATTGCGGCGGGTCATGACTGCACCGCGGCCGCCATGACCGCCTCGTCGATGTCCCTGCCTTCGATGCGGGCGGCCTCGGCGGCCGCCAGCACCCGCTTGTAGTCGGTCGGCATGATCTTGCCGAACCGGGCGAGCGCCGCGTCCCAGTCGGCCAGCAGCTCCTTGGCGACCGGCGAGCCGGTCTCCGCGAAGTGCTTCTCGACCGTCTCCTTGAGGAACTCGCCGTCCTCCTCGGTGAGCGTCTCGATGGCGACCATCTCGCGGTTGACCCGCTCGGGCTTCAGGTCGAGCAGGTACGCGATGCCGCCCGACATGCCGGCCGCGAAGTTGCGCCCGGTCGAGCCGAGCACCACGGCCCGGCCGCCGGTCATGTACTCGCAGCCGTGGTCGCCCACGCCCTCGACGACCGCTGTGGCGCCGGAGTTGCGGACGCAGAAGCGCTCGCCGACGACGCCGCGGATGAACACCTCGCCGGAGGTGGCGCCGTACAGCGCGACGTTTCCGGAGATGATGTGGCCGTCGAGCGGCGCCTCCTCGTGCGGCCGGACGGTGACCCGCCCGCCGGACAGGCCCTTGCCGAGGTAGTCGTTGGCGTCGCCGGTGAGCCTCAGCGTGATCCCGCGCGGCAGGAACGCGCCGAACGAGTTGCCCGCCGAGCCGGTGAACGAGATGTCGATCGTGTTGTCGGGCAGGCCCTTGCCGCCGTACCGCTTGGTCACCTGGTAGCCGAGCATGGTGCCGACCGTGCGGTTGACGTTGCGGATGGGCAGCTCCAGCGTGACCGGGGTGCCCTCGTTGAGCGCGCCCTCGGCGAGCTGGATCAGCGTGTTGTCCAGCGCGTGCTGCAGGCCGTGGTCCTGCTCGACGAGCCTGTGCAGCGCGGTGCCGGCGGGCAGCTCGGGCTGGTGCAGGATCGGCGACAGGTTGAGGCCGCTGGCCTTCCAGTGGTTCTCGGCCGCCGACATGTCGAGCATCTCGACGTGGCCGATCGCCTCGTCGAGCGAGCGGAAGCCCAGCTCGGCCAGGTATTCGCGGATCTCCTCGGCGATGAACTGGAAGAAGTTGACCACGAACTCCGGCTTGCCGGTGAAGCGCTTGCGCAGCTCGGGGTTCTGCGTGGCGACACCCACGGGGCAGGTGTCGAGGTGGCAGACCCGCATCATCACGCAGCCGCTGACGACGAGGGGCGCGGTGGCGAAGCCGTACTCCTCGGCGCCGAGGAGCGCGGCGATG
>NZ_JBFAMX010000852.1:0-3501 GCF_040659615.1 Nonomuraea sp. NPDC049784 | reverse complement strand
GTGCTCGTCACGATCGGCGTGGTGGCCCTGCGCGACGAGCCGGGCGCCGTACGCGCCAAGACCGCCTTCTCCGACAGTGGCAAACCCGTGCCGGGCCTGTATCCGCTGGCCTTCAGCGGCACGGTGGCCGACCGGTTCACCCCTGACGTGCGGCAGACCGGTTCGGTACGGCAGGCCGGGCCGTACCTGGTGCTGACCACGGCGGGCCAGGTGGACGGGCGGCCCGCGAACGCGGCGGACGAACAGCGGCCCGCCATCTTCGCCTTCGCCACCGAGATCGCCGAGCACGTGCTGACCGACCTCAGCACACCCAGGATGCCCGACTGCACGGCCAAGGAGTGGCAGTGCTGAACCTGGGCAGTAGGCGGATCATGCTGAGGCAGGGCGCGGCGGTCGCGGCGGCCGGGATGGTGCTGTTCACGGCCGCGCCCGCGTGGGCGGACGACGTGCGCGGCGGTCAGCAGCCGGTCATCAAGACGCTGGAGCTGACCCAGGCCTGGCGCACCAGCAAGGGCCGCGGGGTGACGGTGGCGGTGCTCGACTCCGGCGTCGATCCACGCCATCGCGACCTGGTGCGCTCGGTGCGGGTGGGGAAGGATTTCACCGCCGGCGCGAACCCGCCCGGGGTCGCCCCGCTCCGCCTGCACGGCACGTACATGGCCTCTCTGATCGCCGGGCACGGCCACGGACCCGGAGGAAAACTGGGGATCATCGGCGTAGCGCCCGAAGCGGACGTACTGTCAGTAAGGGTCATCCTCGAGGACGAGGAGCCGGGTTTCCGGGAGTTCAACTCGGAGGAGCGCTTCGAGAACGTGGTGGCCCGGGGCATTCGCTACGCCGTGGACGAGGGGGCAGACGTGATCAACATGTCGATCTCCAAGGAGCTGGCGACCAGGGAGGAGCGGGCGGCCATCCGCTACGCCATCTCCAAGGGCGTCGTGCTCGTGGCCGCCGCCGGCAACGACGGCGACAGGAAGGTCGACGCGGACTACGCCCCCTACTCCTATCCGGCCGCCTTTCCCGGGGTCGTCTCCGTAGGGGCGACGGACCGGCGGCTGCGCCGGGCCACGTTCTCCAACTGGAACTCCTCCGTGCTGGTGGCCGCGCCGGGCGTGGACATCATGGGCGCGGGCCCCGGCGACGAGTACTGGGTCGGGCGGGGCACCTCGCAGGCAACCGCGCTGGTCTCCGGAGTGGCCGCCCTCATTAAGTCCAAATACCCGGACATGTCGCCGCCGCTGGTCGCCCGCGCCCTGACCGCCAGCGCCACCGATCGGCCGCCGGGAGGGTACGACATCGCCACCGGCTTCGGCATCGTGAACGCGGCCAGGGCCCTGCTGGAGGCCGGCAAGCTGGCCGGCTACACCGAGACCGCCGCGGGCGCCCAGGCGCAGGACCCCGCCAGTCCGCTGGCGGGCGGGCAGGCGGGCACCATCAAGGTCATCGACAGGGATGAGAAGCGCGTCACGGTCCACGCGGCCATCGCCGCCGCCGCGGCCGTCGGCGCGCTCGCGTCCCTGAGCGTCATATTCATCCTGGTCAGGCGCGTCCGCCGGGCACACAGCTCACAAGGCGCATGATCCGCCTACTAAGGGGGACGAAATAGACAGGCGAGGGAGCGGCGAGAGAAGGCGGCGGCTCCCCAGCGACCGAGCCGCTTCCATGGAGTGGAGGCCGTCAACACGGATGAAGTCGGGAACGAGGCGGTGTGAGGGCTCGTAGGTCGACGTCAGGGCTACCGCGCGCCGGGGGAGACGCCACGCAGGGGCAGAGGAACCCGCTCGGCGCCACCACCGGCCGGCGCTCGCGCGTCCGTGCTTGGCCGGCGGCGAACTCCCGTACGCGCGCGGCCGTCAGGCAGCGCGTGGAGCTGGAAGGGCTCCAGCAGGGCGTGCGCTACAGGCGCATGTTCGTGACGCTGCTCAGCGTCATCGTGGTCGTGTCGTCCGTGGTCGTGCTGCTCGGCACGGTGGGCCTGTTCGCCGAGACGCGGTCGCGCCCGCTGACCCCCGATGAGCAGAACCAGTACCAGCAGGAGGAGATCGCCAGACGCTGGCAGGCCTGGCCGGCGACGGGGGTCTTCCCCGAAGAGGTGAAGTACCTCGGGCTCGACCGGGCCCAGCAGTACGCCAGGCGCGTCGGCATCGCCCCTGAGACCGAGTGCGGCAAGGGCGTGGACGCCTCCGTCGCCGGGGTGCTGCAGAGCCACGGCTGCGTCACGATGCTGCGGGCGACGTACATCGACCAGACGGCCTCGTTCGTGATCACAGTCGGGGTGGCCGTGCTGAAGGACGAGGCGGCCAGGGTCTCGGCCACCGAGGAGCTCACCCAGGACGACCGCGTGGGCGTGCTGCCCGTCGCCTTCCCCGGCACGATCACCGAGCGCTTCGGCCCCGACCAGCGCCAGCGCACCGGCTGGGTGGGCGCGGGGCCGTACATCGTGTTCTCGACGGCGGGCTACGCCGACGGGCGGACCAGGGCCGCGATCCCGCCCGAGGAGATCCTGCACAGCGAGCTGTGGCCGGCCGCCAAGTCCGTCGGAAACCAGATCGCCTACTTCCTCGCGGACCCCCCCAAGGTGCCGCCCTGCACCCAGGGGAACGTGTGCTAGCCGGCGTGCGCGCGCTCACCGCCGCGCTGCTCGTGCTGTCAGGGCCCAGTGCCGAACCCGTGAGGGATCAGCAGCAGTGGGTGCTCGACGCGCTCAACGTCGAACAGGCCTGGTCCGTCACCAAGGGCGAGGGCATCACGGTCGCCGTCGTGGACAGCGGCGTGGACGGCCACATCAAGGAGCTGAAGGGCCGCGTGAGCGACGGCCCCGACATGACCTCGGGCGCGGTGAGCCGCCAGATGCCGCCGGGCAGGCACGGCACCGCCATGGCAGGCCTGATCGCGGCCTCGGGTGAGGACGACGGGCTGGTCGGCATCGCGCCCAAGGCACACATCCTGTCGCTGCCCATGGTCACGGACGACGACCCCGAGCTGGGCGTCCCGCCGGTGCAGGACGACGAGCAGATCTCGGAGAGTCCGCTCGCCCGGGCGCTGCGGTACGCGGCCAACCACGGAGCCAAGGTCGTCAGCATGTCCATCGGCTCCTACGGCCCGCTCAGGTCCGAGCGCGAGGCCGTCTCGTACGCGCTCGGCAAGGGCGTCGTCCTGGTCGCCGCCGTGGGCAACGACGGCCTGACCAGTTACGCCAAGCAGAACGGCACCTCCTACTGGAGCTTCCCGGCCGGCTACCCAGGGGTCATCGGCGTGGCGGCCACCGACAAGCAGGGCAAGCGGGCCACGTTCAGCAGCGACAACCTCTCCGTGCTGGTCGCGGCGCCCGGCGTGGGCGTGCCCGTGGTCAAGCGCAAGAGCGGCTACGAGCTGTCGGAGGGCACCAGCTCGGCCGCCGCGCTGGTGGCGGGCGTGGCCGCGCTCATCAAGTCGCGCTATCCGGACCTGCCGCCAGAGCAGGTCGCCCAGGCCCTGGCGTCGAGCGCGCGGGGCAGGCCG
>NZ_JBFAMX010000851.1:0-3506 GCF_040659615.1 Nonomuraea sp. NPDC049784 | reverse complement strand
TTCACCTGGTCAAGGACGGCAAGGCAGACGTGGTGGCGTTCTACGTGAACACCCAGAGCTCGGCGCGGGTGCCCGGGATCGACAGGCTGACCGGACGCGAGGGCGATGTGCTGCGCCTGATGACGAAGGGCCTGTCCAACAACGAGATCGCCGCCGAGTTGGTCGTCAGCCAGGAGACGGTCAAGACGCACGTCGGCAACGTGCTGGCCAAGCTGGGCGCCCGCGACCGCACCCAGGCCGTGATCGCCGCCTACGAGTCCGGCTTCGTCTCTCCCGGCTGAGACCCCCGTATCCCCGATCGGCGGGTTGACTATCTTCCCGCCGTCCGGGGCTGGGGCCCTTCGGGAGGGGAGGAGAAGGGCCCCGCTGAGGCCGGAGCTGAGGGAAAGGGATCCCCTGAGGTGGGGTGGCGGGGAACCCGGCAGGGCCAGGGGTCACGGCCGGAGGCCGGCGCGGCGCAGGAGCTCGGAGGCGGGCAGCAGGGTGGCCTCGGTGGCGGTCAGCCCTGTTGCGGCCAGCGCCTGGTCGACGAGCCGCAACCCCACCGCGTATCCCGCCATGTCGGGAATGCCGCGAGGCTCCTGCCCGAAGCTCCGCATCGCGCTGTCCCCCAGCACGTACGCGGGTGTGTTCCGCATCCCGGCCAGCTCGAAATCCGCCATGATCCGCTCGTATGCCGTCTCGTACGCCTCCCCGGTCACCATCGACGACCACGGCCCCATCGCCTCGGGACCCGACAGCTCCCGTACGAAGGCCTCGGCCAGACCCTCGGCGACCACGTGCTCGCCCACGGTCACCGTCACCGGGTTCCACTCGACGTTGGTGTAGCGGACGTTGTGGTGGAACTCGTGCACCGCGAGGTGCGCGATGCGGCCGATCACCTCGTCCGAGGGCCAGGCCAGCAGGTAGAGCCAGCCGGGGGCGCCGCCCATGCCGTAGTAGCCGCCGGCCACCTTCATCAGGTGCTCGTTATCCGGATCGCCCACTACAAACATGACCTGCAGCGATTCGACCTGCTTGGCATCGTGGAGCAGCTCGGAGGCGCGGCCCAGCTCCCGGCGCACCTGGCCGAGCACGTCGGCGTCGATCATGCGCTGGACGGCGGCCAGGTAGCGCGGGTCGTCGGCGTCGACGCGGAAGCCGCCACCCTGGTGGTGGATGTCGACGATGTCGCCGGGCATCGGGATCGCCTGGCGCATCGGCGTCAGCATCTCCCGCAGCGCGCCGGGCCGCCGTTCGAGCGGTTCCTGAAGCAGGGCGGCCATGGCCGTGAGCGTGTCGTGAACGATGAATTCCATGCCGCGGACGCTAAAGCCTCACGTAACGTGAGGCTCAAATCGATTTCAGAGCGGACCTCCTTCTCCCGCGTCGTCCCCTGGCGTCGGCCCGGGCGTGATCTGGCCGCTCTGCGACGGCGATGGCGACGGAGACTGAGACGGCGAGGGCCGCGGCTCGGGGCTCGCCGGCGTCGGCGGCGGCGTCGGGACGAACACCGTCGGCGGCAGCTGCCTGGGCTGCGGCTCGCTGTCGCGCCTGCCCAGCAGGAGCAGCAGCAGGATCGCCGTCACCAGCAGCACCAGCAGCACCAGCGCGAGCGCGGCCATCAGCACCCGCTTGCGGGTCTCGGTCAGCGGCCTGCGCCGCCGCGACGGCCCGGGCAGGGCGGGCGCGCGGTCGGTCAACCAGTACGGCACGAAGTCGGGCCCGTGGGCCTGCCCGATGAGCGTCCCGCCCACCATGACCGGCTCCAGGAAACGTTCCGCCCCCGGCCGGCCCGGCACGTACGGCACCGCCACCCAAGGCGCGTGCCCGTCGTTCAGGTCGAGCACCTCGGGTGTACCGTCCAGCACCGCGCCCCGCGACCGTCCGGGGCGCACGAACCAGCCGCGCATTCCGGACCGCTCGCCCCTGGCCTCCTTGGCCGCGGTCACGAACCTCTCGCGCGCCGCCGCGTCGAACGCGGCCCCTCTGGTCAGCACGGCCAGGGAGACCGCGCGCCCGTCCGGTCCCTGGCCCAGGTACACGAAACCGGCCGGAGCCGCGTGCAAGCGGGCCTGGACCACGTATGGACCCAGCCGAGGCGGATCGCCGTACTGCAGGGGACTTGCCACGTTTGCCATGAAAGCACAGACGTGGCGTCGTGCACGTTTGCGGCGCGTTTGGTGGAATGGCGTCATGAGCGTCGCCGAAGAGTTGCCAGGCGGAAACGACGTGGCGCTGCTGCGTCAAAGTCTCGACGAGGTCCGGCGTGTCATCGTCGGCCAGGACCACATGGTCGAAAGGCTCATCGTGGCCCTGCTGGCCCGCGGGCACTGCCTGCTTGAAGGCGTCCCAGGCGTCGCCAAGACCCTCGCCGCCTCCACCCTGGCCACTGTCGTGGGCGGCACGTTCGCCCGGATCCAGTTCACCCCCGACTTGGTGCCGAGCGACATCGTCGGCACCCGCGTCTACCACCCCTCCAACGAGAAGTTCGACGTCGAACTCGGCCCCGTGTTCGTCAACTTCCTGCTGGCCGACGAGATCAACCGTGCCCCCGCCAAGGTCCAGTCCGCGCTGCTGGAGGTCATGGCCGAGCGGCAGGTCACCCTCGCCGGCGTCACCCACCCGCTGCCCAAGCCGTTCATCGTGCTCGCCACCCAGAACCCGATCGAGTCCGAGGGCGTCTACCCCCTGCCCGAGGTGCAGCGCGACCGCTTCCTGTTCCGCGTACGGGTGCCGCACCCCAGCGCCCACGAGGAGCTGGAGATCCTCCACCGGATGAGCGTCACCCCGCCGGTCCCCGAACGGGTGCTCGACCCGGGCAAGCTGCTGAGCCTGCAGGAGGCGGCCGAGCAGATCTCGGTGCACCAGCTCGTCGCCGACTACGTGGTACGGCTGGTCATGTCCACCCGCAACCCCGCCGAGTACGGCCTGGCCGACCTCACCGAGACCATCGAGATCGGCGTCAGCCCGCGGGCCACCCTGGGCCTGGTCGCGGCCGGTCGGGCGCTGGCCCTGCTGCGCGGCCGCGACTACCTGCTGCCCGACGACGTACGCGACGTGGCCGTGGACGTCATGTCGCACCGGCTGATGCTCACCTTCGACGCCCTGGCCGACGGGGTCGATCCCGAGCAGGTCGTCAGGCAGATCCTGCACGCCGTTCCCCCGCCCCTCGTCGTCTGGAATCAGAACCGTTGAGCACTGAGGAGCCGGTGAGCGACCAATGAGCACAGCGGAACAGGCACTGCGGCGGCTGGAACTCACTGTCACCCGGCGGCTGGACGGGCTGCTGCACGGCGCCCACCAGGGGCTGCTGCCGGGGCCGGGCAGCGAGGCCGGTGACAGCCGCGTCTACGTGCCCGGCGAGGACGACGTGCGCCGCATGGACTGGAACGTCACCGCCCGCACCACCGTTCCCCACGTACGCGACCTGATCGCCGACCGCGAGCTGGAGACCTGGGCGCTGGCCGACCTGTCGCCCAGCATGGACTTCGGCACCGCCGACACCGACAAGCGCGACCAGAACG
>NZ_JBFAMX010000850.1:0-3509 GCF_040659615.1 Nonomuraea sp. NPDC049784 | reverse complement strand
GGGGCTGACCGTGGCGGGCGTGCCGGCCGAGCTGGCCACCTC
Source organism: Nonomuraea sp. NPDC049784 (assembly GCF_040659615.1). Classification (NCBI taxonomy): domain Bacteria; kingdom Bacillati; phylum Actinomycetota; class Actinomycetes; order Streptosporangiales; family Streptosporangiaceae; genus Nonomuraea; species Nonomuraea sp. NPDC049784. Next base: position 3,467 of record NZ_JBFAMX010000850.1, on the reverse strand, counting down.
GGCCGTGCTGCTGCACCGGCTCCTCACGTTCTGGCTCCCGGTGCTGCCCGGCTGGGCCTCCTTCACTTACCTCCAGCGGCACGAAGCTTTGTGAGAGAGCGAAGCGAACGAACCAATGGACGCAGCATTTCAATCACCGGGCCGACGAAGTCGGGCCGGTGATTTCGTCTATGGCCTGAAGCTCGTCCTTCGTGAAGGCGGGGCCGTCCACGCAGGCCACGTTGTCCTCGAGCTGCTTCACGCTGCTCGCCCCGATCAGCGTGCTCGTCACCCGCGGATCCCTGAGCGTCCACGACAGCGCCATCTGAGCCAGCGTCTGCCCCCGGCCCTTGGCGATCTCGTTGAGGTCGCGCGCCAGCTCGCGGTTGATCCGGTCCTCGCTCAGGAACCGGCTCGTGGCCGCCCGCGAGTCGGCCGGCACGCCTTCGAGGTAGCGGTCGGTCAGCACGCCCTGCGCCAGCGGTGAGAACACGATGCAGCCCATGCCCGCCTCCTCCACCGCGTCCAGCAGGCCGTCCTCGATCCACCGGTTGATCATCGAGTAGGACGGCTGGTGGATGAGGAGCGGCGTGCCCAGCTCGCGCATGATCCGCGCGGCCTGGGCCGTCTGTTCGGCCGAGTAGCTGGAGATGCCCGCGTAGAGCGCCTTGCCCGAGCGCACGGCCCGGTCGAGCGCCCCCATGGTCTCCTCCAGCGGCGTCTCCGGGTCGGGACGGTGGCTGTAGAAGATGTCGACGTACTCCAGGCCCATGCGCTCGAGGGACTGGTCGAGGCTGGCCAGGAGATACTTGCGCGAGCCCCACTCACCGTACGGGCCCGGCCACATGTCGTAGCCGGCCTTGGTGGAGATGATCAGCTCATCCCGATATTTCGCGAAATCCTCGCGGAAGATGCGCCCGAAGTTCTTCTCCGCCGAGCCGTACGGGACGCCGTAGTTGTTGGCCAGGTCGAAGTGCGTCACCCCCAGGTCGAAGGCGCGCCGCAGGATCGCCCGCGAGTTCTCGATCGGCCGGTTGTCGCCGAAGTTGTGCCACAGCCCCAGGGAGACCGCCGGCAGCTTCAGCCCGCTGCGGCCGCTGCGGTTGTACGGCTGCCGCTCGTAGCGCCGACCGTCGGCTTGATAGGTCACGAGGTGCCCCTCTCGATGATCCAGGACAGCGCGAAGGCCTCTTCGCGCCAGGCATCGTAGCGTCCGCTGCGGCCGCCGTGGCCTGCGCCCATCTCCGTCTTGAGCAGGAACGGCCCACCACTGGCCGTCGCCCGCAGCCTCGCGATCCACTTCGCCGGCTCGTGGTACATCACTCGGGTGTCGTTCAGGCTCGTGATCGCCAGGATCGGCGGGTACGGCCTGCCGTCCACGTTCTCGTACGGGGTGTAGCTCTTCATATAGGCGTAGACGTCGGGGTTGTGCAGCGGGTCGCCCCACTCGTCCCATTCGATCACGGTCAGCGGGAGCGACGGGTCGAGGATGGTGTTCAGCGCGTCCACGAACGGCACCTCGGCCACCACGGCCGCGAACTCCTCCGGCGCCAAGTTCGCCACCGCGCCCATCAGCAGACCGCCCGCGGAGCCGCCCCTGGCGATGATCCGCTCGCTCCAGCCAGTCGCCTTCAGGTGCCTGGCCACGGCCACGAAGTCGGTGAACGTGTTGCGCTTCCTGGTCAGCTTGCCGTCCTCGTACCAGTGGCGGCCCATCTCGCCACCGCCCCTGACATGCGCGACGGCGAAGACGAACCCGCGGTCGAGCAGCGAGAGCCTCGCGACCGAGAAGCCGGGGTCGATGGAGGTCTCGTAGCTGCCGTACCCGTACAGCACGGTCGGCGCGGGCTTGGCGGCGTCCTTGCGCTTCACGATGGAGACCGGGATCCTCGTGCCGTCCTCGGCCGTGGCCCACTCCCGGAACTGCTCGTAGTCGGCCGGGTCGTAGCCGCCCAGCACCGGGCGCTGCTTGAGCAGGATCAGCTCGTGTGTGTCGAGCTCGTAGTCGTACACGCTGGGCGGAGTGACCATGCTCGTGTACGCGAGCCTGAGCCTGGTGGTGGTGAACTCCGGGTTGCCCGCGGGGCCGACGTCGTAGAGCGGCTCGGGGAAGTCGATCTCGTACGCGTTCCGCTCGGCGGCCTCTATCCGCTCGCGCCCGTTCTGCGCGTCGGGATAGGGGAGGATCCGCAGGCCGGTCAGCCCGTCGCGGCGGAAGTGCACCACGGCGTGGTCGGAGAACGCGTCGATCTCCAGGAGCCTGGTGTCGTCCCGGTGGGCGATCAGCGGGGTCCAGGCGGCGGGGTCGTCGAGCGGCGCGGTGGCCAGCTCGAAGTTCTCGGCGTTCTCGTTGTGGAGGACGTAGAAGAAGTCGCCCGCGTGCTCGACGCCGTACTCGACACCCGTTTTCCTGGGGCGTACGACCTTGAACTCGCCCGTGGGATCGGTGGCGTCGAGAAGGCGCACCTCGCTGGTGATCTTGCTGCCCGCGCCGAGCACCAGATATTTCTCGCTGCGCGTAAGCCCGATGCCGACCCAGTAACGCTCGTCGGTCTCCTCGTAGACCAGCACGTCCTCTTCGGTGCCGAGGGTGTGCCGGTAGACCTGGTACGGGCGCCAGGCGTCGTCGACGCGCGTGTAGAAGAACGCCGAGCCGTCGGCCGACCAGGCGCCCCCGTAGAAGATGTCCTCGATCTCGTCGGGGAGCACCTCGCCCGTCTCGAGGTTCTTGAACTTGAGCGTGAATCGCTCGTCGCCCTTGTAGTCGGTCGAGTAGGCCAGCATCGTGCCGTCGGGCGTGACGGAGCTGGTGCCTATCGAGAAGAACGGGCTGTCGCCGGCGAGCTCGTTGCCGTCGAGAATCACCTGCTCGCGATCGAGCTGGACGCCCGGCGTGATCTCCGGGGGAGCGTCGCTGTCCGCGGGGACGCGGCAGGAGACGGCGTACTGCTTGCCTTCCTCCGTACGCGAGAAGTACCACCAGGAGCCCTTGCGGCTGGCCACGGACAGGTCGGTTTCCTGCGTGCGGCCCTTGATCTCCTGGAACACCTGCTCCTGGAGATCGGAGAGGTGAGCGGTCTCCTGTTTGAGGAATTCGTTCTCCGCCTCCAGATAGGCGGTGGTATCTGGATCTTCCTTGTTGCTCAGCCAGGCGTACTCGTCGATGACGGTGTCACCGTGGTGAGTGCGCTCCGTCGGGACCTTCTTCGCCACTGGCGGCGTGTTGCTGCTCACGTGGGGAGTCTATGTTCGGTCGTGATCGATCTGTGTCCGTAGAAGGAGAAGAACCGGCTCGAGGGGTCGGGAGCGCTGCTAATCTTGAACAGCTGCCGCGGTACGGCGCAACTCTTCTTCTCCTCCTTCGCTCCGGTGGACGTTCGTGTCCACTCGTGAGGGCTGGTAAGTTAGAGGGGTTGTCCCGGAAACGGGGCGGCACGGCTTAATTTCTGCAGATCGAGCAAGTCGGGTCAATTTGACAGGGACTTGAA
>NZ_JBFAMX010000849.1:0-3512 GCF_040659615.1 Nonomuraea sp. NPDC049784 | reverse complement strand
GCGCCGCGAGCTGACCGCGGACCTCGCCCGGGATGGCCATACCACCCCATCGAACCGGAAACCGAGAAGCATCGTGTTGTTTCCTTACAACTACATCTGCTGCGCGCCTCGTTCCGATATGCCGCCCGCCAGCACTGGGACGCCATCGCCAAGGCGCTCAAGCCGGTCTACACCGCCCCGACCGAGGCCGCGGCACTGGAGCGCTTCTACGAGTTCGCCGAGGCATGGGGCGGGAAGTACCCGGCGATCGTGAAGTTGTGGGAGGACGCCTGGGCCGAGTTCGTGCCCTTCCTCAACTTCGACACCGAGATCCGCCGGGTGATCTGCTCGACCAACGCCATCGAGTCGGTCAACGCCCGCATCCGGCGGGCGGTCAAGGCCCGCGGCCACTTTCCGAACGAGCAAGCCGCACTCAAGTGCGTCTACATGGCGATCATGAGCCTGGACCCGACCGGCAAGGGCCGCAAACGCTGGATCACCCGCTGGAAAGCCGCCCTGAACGCCTTCGCCATCACCTTCGAAGGCCGCCTGACCCCGACCACCCGATAATGTTTGGCTTAGACGCGGTGGAGTCGATTCTCCTTGTCCTGCTGCTGGTGATCATCGGGATCGGGATCAGCAGGTGGATGGGACGGCGCAAGGTGGTGCGCATCTACGTCGGCCTGGACCACATCACTCCTGTCGGCGTTCAGGTCCGAGCCCACGACCTCATTGAGGCAGACAGGTTCCGCGACGCCGTAGAGCTGATCCGCAAGGAATCCCAGGTATCCCGGCAAACCGCGGTGGAAGTCGCAGAGGTTCTGCGCGCTGGTGGGGTCCTGCCGGGCTTCCCAGTGTTCGATGAGGGAGATCTATCCACCAGGGTTCGCAAGCTGATCGAAGCCGGTAGCCGGAAGGAGGCCGTCTTCCTTGTGCGAAGCACCGAGGACATGAGCCAGTCAGAAGCCGAGGCCTTCGTCGACTCCCTCTCGCGAGAGCCGAACGCCTAACGCAGGGTGAGTTGTCGCCGTAGCTGTACTTTGCAGCTGCACAAGATCGAAAAGGCCACTTCCCGATCACGGGAAGCGGCCTTTGACCTGGGGTGGAGCCTAGGAGATTCGAACTCCTGACTTCCTGCTTGCAAATCGGCCTGATCTTCAGGCGAAACGGCCGCCACCTCGGTGAGAGGAAGACCACGAGCGACCATGAGTGTCCGCTGTTGACCGCCCTTAATGGCCCGCTAATGGCCTGACGATCAGGCGCTGAGGTCTTGCTTGATGGACCTGGCCGTGGTGGGCTCTCGCCGTAGACCACGATCGCTTCCCCGGCCGGCTACCTCTTCCTCTCAGCTTCCCGAATCGCCACTTCAGGCTATGGAGCTACGTGCCCACGCATAGCGAGCTTGTACTACGGACGGAATTCGACCCGACCGCACCTCACATCGAGTTGCTCTTCAAGGCCGTCCGCCAGATTAGTCTTCCGGCGACGATGGACGGTGGTCTTGTCATCGACATCGACGACCCCCCAAGCGGCACGGTGGATGCTGTGACCTTCACTGTCAGCAACGATCAGTTCTCCGGCCGGGTCGTTGCCGGCTACCTTTTCCTGCGCCAAGAAGAGCGATCGAGATACAGCCCGTTCTCTCTCTTCCACGGATACCTGCGAAGCGAGTTCACGCGTTAACGAGGCGTACTCATGGTTGCCCTCGGTCGGTTCGACCCGGACCAAGAACACTCGGGGGTGCTCCTTGAACGGCCCGATACGGCGAGAAACTGCAGCTAGGAGGACGGGGTCACCGGCGGAGCGACCGCGATGACGCGCGCCACCCCGACTGGTGGCCGCATCTCGTGCATGGTGACCTCATCACCTGGCTTCAGGTATTGCCAGTGATCGAAAGTGAAGGGTGCCAGTCTCGCTGACGCACATCCACCTGGTTCCAGAGGATCTCGGCCTTCGATCCACAGTGCGGCGGTACAGAAGAGGGGATCGCCCTCGGGTGTGCGAAGGCCGACATCCCACAACGGCTTGAGGACGTGGCCGGGAGGTATGGGCAGAGGACGGCCGCCATCCTCTCTGGGCGTGAGACAGAGTTCCGCCCGAACCACGCCGGCGCGCGCCTCTGCGACCCGCCATTCGCACCAGTCGACATCTCTATGCAGCCACATCTGGCGTGCGGCCTCGGCCAGCAGACTCCAAAACTGAGGCGGCTGAGGATGTGCGTCACCCAAGTCTTCGAGAAGGAGCAGGGCCATCTCCCACTCATCATGCTTCACGTAATCCAGCACGTCGGCAACGCTGATGCCGGTCTCTTCGGTCCGGATATCGGCGGGACACATCCTGGCGGCTTGGAGAAGTAGAGAATCTTGCAGGTCCACCATCTGATTGTGGTCGATCCGAGTTCCTGCTCAGCAGGCCATCCTAGCCGGGACCTTCTGTTTACAAGGTCCCCAAACGATCTTCATGGGCGTTCGCAGGCGTCCGCCACCTCGCCTGGCGGCATCCTCGCCGTACGTCCCCGTCCGCCGCAGTTCATGATCGTCCGTTCGGGTGGCTCCCAAGGTGGCTCCCGCTGAATCGGCAGTCGCTCTCACTGTGATCAGCCCACCCACCTGTGCCCTGGCTACCACTCGCCGAGACACTTCACGTCCCATGAGAGCCCGATTTTAGGCTTGGTCTGGAGCACAACCGGCTCCTTGTAGTCCTCCCGGAACCACAGCTTCAGCTCTTCGTGGCCGGACCGCTCGCGCTCAACCGACAGTCTCCCGAGACGCCGCAGCCGCTTGATGGACGTGATCTCCTCGCCGTCCACGTAGAGGCTGATATACGCCTCACCCGCCGTGGGATCGATGGAGAAGAGGACCGATATCGCGCCTCGGGTGAGTTGAAATGAGTGGAGGCCGACGGGCCAATGAACGTCCTCGTCCTCGCCTTGCGGCTCGTCCTCGAAGAGCCAGATCAGTTCCGCCAGCTCGGGGATCTCCATGACAGGACCATACTCGAGGACGCCCACGGACAGCAGCAGTCTGACATCGCGCACGCCCGCCCTGCTGATCTGCTTTTCGGCTGCCGGCAGACATCTGGTGTTCGCGGGAGCGCGGCCTATCGTTGCATAGCTCTATAACGCTTGAGCAGGGCCGTGATTTTGTCGTAGTTACGCGCGCCGTTCAGCTCGTCGAGCAGGTCGTCAGGGCATAACTCGTAGAAGTCGCCCCACCAGCGGCGCGCCTTGTTGTCCCAGATCCGGTAACCGCCGGGAACACCTCTGGCGACGTAGCGTCTCCTTCCCATAGTTCCTCACCCTGCAATCCACCAGTCCACTGGTCAAGCACGGCGATCAGCCCGTTACTCGGTGAGCCAGGGTGAGGAACGAACCCTGGATCGTCGATCGCCCCCAAGCACGTACGGCGTCCAGCCATGCAGTGGCGATCGTAGGGCTGCATCTCTGCGGCGGCGCGGCAACCCCGGTCGGCGCGTTCGGGTCGGTACGGCGGGGCCGGCGTGCGGTGCCCGGCCCGGTGTCCCGCCGCCGTCCG
>NZ_JBFAMX010000848.1:0-3514 GCF_040659615.1 Nonomuraea sp. NPDC049784 | reverse complement strand
CTGGAGGCAGGCCGCTGACCGGTCATAGGTCGCGTAGCACCGTCAACGGCGGGCGGTGGGCGGCCCGTACCGTCGCCGCCCCGGCGGCCAGCAGCGCCGCCACACCGAGGACCGCCAGCAGGGCCAGGTACGTCCACGGCACGGCCAGCGCGTCGGGAGGCGGGTCGAACACCCCGCTGAGCACAGCGACCAGCATCCGCGACAGCGCCCACCCGCACAGCGCGCCCAGCATGGCCGCGGCCACTCCGACCAGGCTCACCTCGGCCCACACGAACGAGCCGAGCTGCCGCGGAGTGGCCCCCAGCACCCTGGCCAGCGCGTATGTGCGACGCCGCTCGGCGAAGCCGAGCACCAGCAGCAGACCCGTGGCCAGGGCCGCCAGCGCCAGCGCGTAGCCGAGTTCGATGGCGGTCAGGCCGGCCAGGTCCACGGCGGTGAGGCTGCTGCCGACGACCTGGCGGGTGGTCTCCACGTCGGTGACCTTCGCTGCCGGCCCGAGTCTGCCGCGCAGCTCGGCGGCGACCTGGCTCGGCCGGGTCCCGTCGGTGGTGATCAGGTACGTGGTGTCGGCGGGCATGGTGCGGGCCAGGTAGGAGGCGTTGGCCACGAGGAAGCTGTCGCGGGGAGCGGTCGGGAACTCGGTGATGACGCCGGCGTAATGGAAGGGGACAGTCCTGCCGTCCTCGGTACGCAGCCGCACCTGGTCACCGAGGTGAAGCTGGAAGTCGTTGACGGTCTCCTGGCTGACCAGCAGCGCGTCCGGCTGGCGGGTGAGCCGGTCGAGGATCTCGCGGGCGGTGCCGCCGGATACGTAGGTGTCGTGCAGGCGAGTGGTGGCGGGGCGGATGCCGTACAGGTCCTGCAGGTCGGAGCCAACGTAGGCGAAGCGGTGCTGCAGTGGCTCCACTCGTGACACGCCGGGCACGGCCGCGAGCTGCCCCTGTGTGGCTGTGGTCTGGGAGACCGTGACGTCGGCGCCGTTGGTCAGCTCGGCGTCCACCTGGGCCTGCTGGCGGTAGGTGGTGTCGAATACGGAGGTCGAGACGGCGAAGGCGACGGCCAGCGCCGCCAGAGTGGCTGTGCGGGCCAGCGGCGCGCGCTGGCGCGTCAACATCGCCGACACGGTCCCCGCCAGCCCCCCGGCCAGGGGCCGCACCGCCCAGGTGATCGGCAACGTCCGGGTCAGGCGCCAGATGAGCAGGCCCGCGCCCGTCCACAGCAGCGCCGGCCCGGCGAAGGCCCAGTAGTCGACCGACAGCTGGGGCAGGCCCTCGGGGACCAGCACGAGCTGGTAGCCGTTCCTGCTGGTGATCCAGAAGATCACGGCGGATCCGGCCAGCAGCCACAGGTCCAGCCCGTACCGCAGCCAGGCGGGCGAGCGGCGCGGCCCGCCGACCGGACGGCGGGCGGCCGCCACGGTGGTGGCGTGCAGCGCGGGCAGCAGCACGGTGACGGCCGCGACCAGCAGTCCCAAGACGGCCGCCCACCAGGACACGTTCGCCGACCCGAACAGCGCCCGTCCGGCCACGGCGGCCAGCCCAAGGCCGGCCAGCACTCCGGTCACGCCCACCAGCGCGGTTTCGGCCAGCGCGAGCCGCACCAGCGTGCCCCTGGAGGCGCCCCTGGTACGCAGCAGCGCCTGCTCGGCCGTCCGCCGCGGCGCGCCGGCCCGCGTCACGAGACCGGCGAGCAGGGCCGCGAGCACGACAGCCGGCGCGCCCAGGAACAGGAACAGCACCTGCGAATACAGGGCGTCCGCGCGGGCGGCGTCCAGGGCCGCGCCGAGATTGTCGCCGACCAGCCCGCTGCCGGCCATCCGCTCCTCCAGATTGCGAGCCTGCCCGGTGACCGCGGTGAAGGCCGCCGCCGGGTCGGGCGGCAGCCGGTGGTCGATGCGGACGTGGAACTGGGTGCGCACCCGGTCGCGCGGGATGCCGTCGAACATCCGATGCCAGTCGGCCTCCGGCAGCAGCAGCACGTTGTCGGGGGGCGCCTGCAGCTGCGCGCCCGGCGGTGCGCCGACGCGCTGGAACAGCGAGTCGGCGGCGGGCAGCTCCACCACCCCCGTGACCGCCACCGTCGTGTCCGGTAGCCCTGGGCGGCGCACGGTGACACTGGCGCCGGGTTGGGCGTGCAGGTTGGCGGCGGTCTGCTGGGCCAGCAGCGGCCCGTTCGCGTTCCCTGCAAGCAGGCGCAGTTCGCCAGGGAAGGTGGCGGCGTAGTCGGTGGGCAGGCCCAGGACCTGGCCCGCGCCCGTGGTCAGTGTCTGCCCGGCCTGACGGGACTCGAAGCCGTCGATCCTGGCGAAGCTCACTTGCCTGGACGTGCCGGGCATCGGGACGGACACGGTCTGGCCGGGCTGCTGCTCCACCTGCCAGTCGACCGGCACCCGCTGGACCGAGCGGGTCGTCATGGTGGCCTTGGCGGTGGCGAGGAACGCGCCCAGCGCGGCGGGAAGCGCCACGGCGAGCGCGATGCCCGCCGCGGCCGCGGCCAGCCTGCCCGCCCGGCGTGTCAGCAGGCCGCGCAGCCAGATGAGGATCAGCATGTGAGAGCTCCGTCGCTCATGGTCCAGGTCGCGGGCAGCCGCGCCGCGACCAGCGGGTCGTGGGTGGCGACCACGAGAGCCGCTTCCAGCCGGGTGGCCACCCCGGTGAGCAGGTCCACCACCCGTAGGGCCAGGTCCGAGTCGAGCTGCGCCGTAGGCTCGTCCGCGATGATCAGGCGGGGCTCGGCGGCCAGCACGCGGGCGACTGCCACGCGCTGCGCCTGCCCGCCCGACAGCTCTTCCGGCAGTGACCCGGCCAGGTCGGCCAGGCCGATCGTGGCCAGCGCGATCAGCGCCTGCTCCTTGGCCACGGCGTCTTCGACACCCGCGATGATCAGCGGCAGCGCGACGTTCTCCGCGACATTGAGCGGAGGCAGCAGGCTCGGCCCCTGGAAGACCACGCCGACACGGCCGCGCGGGCAGTCGTCGAGGGCGGGCCAGGCGATCCGCCCCACCGTGGGCCGGTCGAGACCGGCCAGCAGGTGCAGCAGTGTGGTCTTGCCCGACCCAGACGGGCCGGTGACCGCGATCTGCTGCCCCGGCCGCAGCTCGCAGGTGACGCTGTGAACGGCGACCAGGGCGTTCGCCCCCTTGCCGTACGATCGGGCCAGTCCCTGGCAGGTGACCAGCGCGGTCGTGTCGGCCGTCCGGTCCTTCAGCTCCGCGGTCATGTCGCCCGCCCGTCCTTCAACTCCACGACGCGGTCGGCCATTCGCCGTACGGCCGGGCTGTGTGAGGCGATCACCACGGCGGTGCTGTCGCCGGCCTGCTCGCGGATCAGCCGCAGCACGGGCCCCTCCGTGTGCTGGTCGAGCTCGCCGGTGGGCTCGTCGGCCAGCAGCAGCGCTGGACGGTTGGCCAGCGCCACAGCCAGCCCGGCGCGGGCCGACTCACCGCCGGACAGCTGGCTCGGCCAGGCCCCCGCCCTGGCCGAGAGCCCCAGGTCGGCCAGCAGCTCATCGCGCA
>NZ_JBFAMX010000847.1:0-3516 GCF_040659615.1 Nonomuraea sp. NPDC049784 | reverse complement strand
CCGGTGTGCGCGCACCGGCGGGCCCGGCCTCCCGACGCCTCCCCTGGAAAGGTCTCTCCACCATGCGGCTCCCAGCCTGGTTCACCGAGCGGCCCCCCGAGCCCGGCCCGGCCTGCGCATCTCCACCCTGGAGGTGTTCTTCGACCTTTCTCCGTCTTCACCGTCACCCAGCAGACCGCCCTGCTGGTCGTCGGCTTGGACGCGCTTCAGCCCGGCCACTGGACGGTGAGGATCGGCGAGAGCGCGCTGCAGGTGATGCTGGTGTTCGGCGTGATGTGGTGGGTGTACTCCGACTACGTCTGGCTGCTCAGCTCTGTCCCGCCGACACGGCCCGCCCGCCGGATCCTGGTCCTACTCGGCATGACCGGGTTCCTCCTCATGGCGCTCGCAATCCCCACCACCTTCAGCGGCAACCGCCGACCGGGGCGGCATAACCCGGACCTCGGCATAATGCAATGACGCGGTGGTGCACTGCGGCAGCCGCCGGCAGGCCGAATATGTGCGAGACGCGATTGCAAGGCGTCTGGCGCAGGTCGGGCTGGAGTTGCATCCAGACAAGACCCGCATCATCTGTGTGCCACGCGTGCAAGAGAAAGAGGATGCGATGTAAGTAGGGACCTCAATCGATTGTGCTGCTGCGTGGAAGATGAAGGTTATGGCCCTTCGACGTCGCCCTTCGGGGAGAGGCTTGGCGGTGAGCTTTCCGTCGCCTGGTCACCAAACCAGCGGCTCAGACGGTAGCGGGTCCGGGGATGTCTATGTCGTTCCCGCTGATCACCAGGATGTGATGACCTTCGTAGCAGGTCAACTCGACGGCAATGACGCCGATCTCGAGGTTGTGAACGCCAATGACGTGCTTGGCGGGCAGCAGAAAGCGCTCTTCGCACTCGCCGCAGTAGGCCAGGAACATAATGCGTTTCCCTTGATAAGTGGTGCTGTTGGTGGGTGGTGGCGCCCCAGCGCCTGATGTCCGACTTGTGGGCGATCAGGTGATGGCTGCTGCCAGATCCAGGTGGCCGTGGAAGGGTGATATTTGTTCGCCCAGGAGGAGGCGGCGGGCGACGTGGGCGATCTGGCCAGCGGCATAGCGGGCTTCACCAGCGAGCTGGGGGTATCCGGACAGGTCGGTTCCGATGAGACCGACCGACTCTTGCGAGCGTACGGACAGGGCCGATAGGCCGCCCAGCCATTCGACCAGGGCGGTGAAGCGGTCGGCCGAGTGAGCGAGGTCGGGGCTGACTATTCCGTGGAACGGGGAAAGTTCGGGGTGGGTGGCGTAGGGCTCGACGCTGAGGAAGCCGCGCTCGTCGGCGGCGTAGACGACGTTCAGGCCGAGCCGGCGGGCGGCGGTGCGCGTGTCGTACTTGGTTGCGGCGCTGTCGCACTCCTCCACCAGAAGGTCGAGGCCGTAGAGGAAGTCCTCGACGTTGTCCTGGTTGATCTCCTCCTCCAGGAGAGTGACCTGGAGGTACGGGTCGATCGCGGCGATGCGGCGGGCGGCGATGCGTGTCTTGGGCCGGCCAATGTCGGCATGGCTGGCGCCGAGCCGGTTGAGGTTGGACAGCTCCAGACGGTCGAAGTCGGCCAGCACGAGGTGTCCGCACAGATGTTCCTGGGCGATCACGATCGCCGCCTCCGCGCCGACCGAGAGGCCGAGCACGCCGACGCGTTTGGTGCGCAGGAGCTGTTGTTCGGCGCGAGTGATCTTGTTGCGGTTCCGGTCGGTTACGACCCGGAGATATTCGGCGGGGGGAAGCAGGTGTGCGACCTGCGCCGTCCAGGGGAGATAGGCCCAGCATCCGTACGCGGCCAGGTCGGCTGGCATGGCCGGTCGTGACCGTTCGCCCGCAGGTGGCCGCAGCGAGGCCAGTTCGTCGAGCTGGCGGTCGATGGTGTCCAGGAGCGTGATGCCATGTTGCTGGCACAGTGCGCTGAACCGGGGGTGCTCGCCGACGGCCAGTCGCACCAGGTAGGGTCGCCAGTCGTGCTCGGGGGCGTGACCGGATGAGGCCAGGGTCTCGGCGAAGTGGTCGAGGCTGATGGTTGAGGTCATCGGGCACGCTCCGCGGTCGTGCTGTCGGCCGTGGAGACCGTAGCGCGCAGGTCCAGCGCGTAGACCTGGCCGATGAGGTCCATGCCGAAGCTGTGGTGCGCTTCCTCTTCGACCAGACGGAAACCGCGGGAACGATAGATGTGGCTGGCGGCGACGAGCGGATGGTTGGTCCAGAGCTTCATGCGTTCGTAGCGGGCTCGGCGGGCGAAGGCTATGCACTCGTCCACCAGCCTGGCGCCGAGTCGGTGGCCACGCGCCGTAGGGTCGACCAGCAGGATGCGCAGTTGCGCCGTCGTCTGATCGGCGGCGACGCAGAACACGCAGCCGACACGGCGGCCGTCGAGTTCGGCAATCCAGGCGGCCTCGCGAGCCACGTCGTTGTCGCTCGCGTAGTCGGCGACGATGCGCGCAACGAGCGCCTCGAAGTCGGCGTTCCACCCGAACTCGGCTGCGTAGATCTCGCCGTGGGCCATCACCACCCAGCCGAGGTCACCCGGCCGACCCAGGCGGCGAATAGCCAACGTCTCCATCGACCGGTCTCCCATGACACCTCCATGTGGCGGGAAATTCTTATCCCTCGATCACTGAAACAGTCGTTTCAGTGCCAGAGTAGCCTCATGAGCCAGACAGCGCGACCCGCCTCGGCCCGCGAAGAAGAACTCCTCGAACGGGCCTATCGCTATGCCCTGGACCAAGGGCTGTCGGGGCTGTCCCTGCGGCCGCTGGCGGCCGCCATCGGCTCCAGCCCTCGCGTCCTGCTGTTCCTCTTCGGGTCGAAAGACGGACTGATCAAAGCCCTGCTTGCCCGAGCGCGCAACGACGAGCTGGACTTCCTCGCCCGAACCCGAGCCAAGGACCAAGGCGTTGGCAGGGACCTAGCCACCGCGGTACGCCTCACCTGGCAATGGTTGTCCGGAGAGCCGACGCGGCCGTTGCTGAAGCTCTGGGTTGAGGCGTACGCGCGCTCCTTGATCGAGCCGGACGGCCCCTGGGCGCACTTCGCCCGGCAGACGGTCGAGGACTGGCTCGCTCTGCTGACCGAGGTCCAGCCCCAGGATCCCAACGCGGCGACAGCCACGGCCGAACGCACCCTGGCCCTGGCCGTCCTGCGTGGCGCGCTGCTCGATCTCCTCGCCACCGGCGATTTCGAGCGCGTCACCGCCGCGATCGAGCACTACCTACGCCTGGTCGCACCGCAACAGGGCCTGCCAGTAGGAGCGGAACAGCGAACCGGGCTTAGTGTCACATCCGTTGACACCGTAGGTCTGACCAGGCCAGTCTTGCCCGATGGCGGATTCTGAGGGTGTGGCGTTCCTGCGTGCTGATGTTGATCGCTTTTGCCTGGAGATCGTTGATCTCGCGCCCGCGCTGCGGCTGCGGCCAATATCTGAAGAGGATCTGACGACCCGCGCCCGCATCCGCGACGCCGCGATGGCGCTGTTCGCCGAGCAGGGGGTCAAGGC
>NZ_JBFAMX010000846.1:0-3517 GCF_040659615.1 Nonomuraea sp. NPDC049784 | reverse complement strand
GCTCCAGCACAACCGGGCCCACCTGGAGTGGCTGGACGACCTGCTCGGCCGCCACCCGGAGGTGATCTTCGAGAACTGCGCCTCGGGAGCCATGCCGGAGATGGTCTGGCTGATCAGGCGGCGCAGCGGCGAGACGTCGCGGTACGGCAGCCACCGGTAGACCGGGATCTCGATCACCTCGGCCCCCGCCTGCCGCAGGTCGGCCACGAAGTCGCTGAGCGGCTCGCCGTGCTGCTGCACCGCGATGCGCCGCCCGCGCAGATCCTGGGAGAGGAGGTACTGCTTGACCTCCTCGCACGACTCCGTGGGAGGCGTCCAGTGGTCGTTCAGTCCGGCGGCGCGCACCGCCCCCCTGGCCTTGGGGCCGCGGGTCAGCAGGCGCGACCGGGACAGGTGCTCGCCCAGGTCGGCCGAGAGGCCCCAGCCCTCGGCGGCGGCCATCCAGCCGCGGAACCCGACGCCGGTGGTGACCACCACGTCGTCGAGCGGCCCTGCCAGGCTCTCGCGGGTCGCGGCGAGCAGGTCGGCGTCCTCGGCCAGGGGGACCAGCCGGATCGCGGGGGCGCTGACCACGCGGGCGCCGCGCCGCTCCAGCAGCGCGCCGAACTCCTCACGGCGCCTCGTCGCGGTCACTCCGATCGTGAAGCCCGACAGGGCGTCGGGCGCTGTCTCCGGAGAAGACCCGCCCTCAAGGGCAAGCACGCTCATGCCGGCACCTCCAGGTAGTGGGGGATGCCTGGCCGGGCCCCGAGCACCCGGCCAGGCATCACAGGCACGTGTGACGCAAGTGAGATCACCCTCCGATACTGCTTTCGGGTGGTTTCGCCCACGGGTCTCTTCTGTTACCGCTGTGCTACAAGGCAGAGGCATGGGGATTGGCGAGGCGCGGTCGCGGGAAACGTTCATCGTGACGACGCGGCCTATCGGGGAGTTGCGTGTGACGGTCCGGCCTATTCGCGTGTTCGACGATCCGGTGCTCCGCTCGGTGGCGGCGCCGGTGCTGGACTTCGATCGTGAGCTGCGGCGGCTGGTGAAGTCGCTGACCGCCACCATGCGCGCGGGCGCCGGCCGGGCGGGCCTGGCGGCGCCGCAGATCGGGGAGCCGGTACGGGTGGTGGTCTACTCCTACGACGGCAAGTCCGGCCATCTGGTCAATCCACGCCTGGAGCTGTCGGAACAGCGGGTCACCGCCGACGAGGCGTGCCTGTCGGCCCCGGGAGTGTGGTGGCCACTGGAACGTTCCTACATGGTCACGGCGCGTGGCCGCGACATGTTCGGCAAGCCCGCGACGGTTCGTGCGCTCGGGGTGCTGGCCCGGGTGCTGCAGCACGAGGTCGACCATCTCGACGGCGTGCTGTTCAGCGACCGCCTCGAGGCGGCCGAGCGCGAACGCTTTCTCGCGGAGGCCCTGCCGGGCTGAGTTATCTCTGGTGCGCCCCTGCCAGGCTCAGCTCCCTGCGCTGGGCGGCGTCGGTGCCGCCCCACACCCCGTACGCCTGCCTGGTGGCCAGCGCGTACTCCAGGCACGGCTCGCGTACGGGGCAGCCGGTGCACACATGTTTGGCCTGCTCGACCTGGGACTGGCTCGGCCCTTCCACCGATATCGGGAAGAACAATTCCGGGTCCAAGTCGAGGCAGGCGGCCCTGCGGGTCCAGTCGAGCATCATCATGACCTTGGCGCCTACCCACTCGACCAGCTCTCATACCTCGGCGAGCAGCCGATCCCAGTCCGACAGGAACCTGCCGAGCCCGTAGCGGGCCAGGGCCGCCGCCCGCGCGGCCTTGCCCGCCTGCGCGGCGTGCTCCGGGTCCGCCGCGAACGCGTGCAGCGCGTCGGCGAGCACGTTCACCTTCGTGGACAGCACGCCGGCCTCCTGCGGCACGGCCTCGATCGCCTCGGTGGCGGCCAGCGCGACGACCGGCAGGCCCAGGGTCATGGCCTCGATGAGCGCGAGCCCGAGCGACGTCCACCGGTAGGGGTGCAGGTAGACCCGGCGGCGGGCCAGCTCGGCGTGCATGACGTGCTGCGGCAGGTCCTCATAGGTGCCGTACGGCAGCCCCTCCACCTTCATCCCGAACACGTCCAGCGGCACCCGCTCGGCGAAGCGCGGCAGCAGGTCGGTCCCGGCGACCCTGGTGCGGCGTACCGGCTCGTTGACCACCACGCCCGCCCTGGGCAGCTCGCCCGTGTACAGGTGGCCGGGGTCGGGGACTCCGTGCTCGACGACGCGGGTGCGCGCCCGGCCGTTGTCCCAGTACAGCTCGTTGAAGTGGGTGACGTGCACCAGCGTGATGTCGCTCTGATCGGCCAGCGGGTGCCGGGTGCGCGGCACGTCGCCCGCCGGGGTGTTGTGCTCCACGTACACGCCGGGCACGTCGCGGCCGAGCCACTCGCGGGCCAGCTCGGGCTCGTGCGGGCGCTGGTAGACGGCCACGTCTATGGGCTCGTGGCGGAGCCGGTCGAAAGGCACCTCGCGGGCGGTCCCGGGCCAGTCGAACGTCTGGGCTCGTCCCCGGCCGTCGGGACCACGGCCGGGGACGAGCGGAAGCACGTACTCGTGCCCGCCCCTGATGAAGGCGCTGGTCCACGAGCCGTGTACGTGCCAGATGAGGACCCTCACCAGCGGCTCCAGCCCAGAGCCCGCGCCCACGGCGCCGAGACGGCCAGCCCGGGGCCGTCCATGTCGCTCAGCACCCGTTCCACGACGTCGGTCAGGTCGTCCGCGACCTCGGCGGCCTGCTCGATCTCCTCCCGCCGAGTCTGCTTGGTCGGCACCAGGATGCCCCTGGCTCCGGCGGCCCTGGCCGCGTCCATGTCCCTGCCGATGTCGCCCACGACCACGCAGTCACGGGGGCTGACGTCCAGGATGGCGGCGGCTCTGATCACGAGCCCGGGAGCGGGTTTGCGACAGGTGCAGCCGTCGGCATCGTCGTGCACGCAGATCGCCCACGCGTCGAACGGGCCGAGCAGCTCCTCCACCCTGGCGTTCACCTGGTCCATGTCGTCCGCGGACAGCAGGCCCTTGGCCACGCCCGACTGATTGGTGACCACGGCCACCGGCACCTCGGCCCGTCTGAGCCTGGCCACCGCCTCCACCGCGCCCGGCATGGGCTCGACGAGGCCCGGGTCGCCGTTGTACGGCACGTCCCTGATCAAGGTCCCGTCCCGGTCGAAGAGCACGGCGCCGGGACGTCGCTTTTCGAACACCTTTCACCTCCGTCGCGTGCCCGCCAGCTACCCGGGGCCTGACCCTGCAAACAACTACTCAGAGTGACGAATCGCAGGCGGTTGCGCCTGTTTACGCACGTCGGCGGCCTGGGGAATGTTTGGGAGTCGCTTCTCTCGGTAGCGGTTCTCGTCATCTCCGGGGGAGGAAAGATGAGGTTTCTCGGCATCAACGCGATCTTCCACGACCCGGCCGCCGCCCTGGTGGCCGACGGGAAGATCGTGGCCGCGGCGGAGGAGGAACGCTTCAGCCGCCGCAAACACGGCAAGCGGCCCCTGGCGTTCTCCGCG
>NZ_JBFAMX010000845.1:0-3527 GCF_040659615.1 Nonomuraea sp. NPDC049784 | reverse complement strand
GTCCGTCAGCGGCTGCCTGGGCTGCCTGCACGGCCCGCCGGGGCGGCCCGCGACGTCCATGGACAGCTTGATGGCCTGGACGAACTCGGTCTTCGAGTCCCAGCGCAGCAGCGGGTGCAGGGTCCTGTAAAGAGGCAGCGCGGTCTCCAGGTCTCCGGCGACCGCCGCGCGGTAGAGCGCGGAGTTGGAGGCGGGCAGCGCGTTGGGGTAGCCGGCGATCCAGCCCACCGCCCCGGCGACGGCGAGCTCGAGCAGCACGTCGTCGGAGCCGATCAGCAGGTCCAGCTCGGGGGCCAGCTCGGCGAGCTCGTACGCCCGGCGCACGTCCCCGCTGAACTCCTTGACCGCCACGATCAGCCCCTCCTCGTGCAGCTTGGCCAGCAGCGCGGGGGTCAGGTCCACCTTCGTGTCGTACGGGTTGTTGTAGGCCACGATCGGCACGCCCGCCTTGGCGACCTCGCGGTAGTGCTCGACGACGGCCCGCTCGTCGGCGCGGTAGGAGTTGGGCGGCAGCAGGAGCACCGAGCCGCAGCCCGCCTCGCGTGCCTGCTCGGCCCAGCGGCGCGACTCGGCGGCGCCGTACGCGCCGACCCCGGCCATCACGTTGCGCCCGCCGACGGCCTGCACGGCGGTCTCGATCACCTTGGTGCGTTCCTCAGGCGTGAGCGTCTGGTATTCGCCCAGCGATCCGTTCGGCACGACGCCGTCACAGCCGTTCTCCACCAGCCAGCGGCAGTGCTCGGCGTAGGCGTCGAAATCGACGGACAGGTCGTCGCGCAGGGGCAACGCAGTGGCGACCATGACGCCGTGCCAGGCCTTGCTGCGGTTCTCCATTGGGAAGTCCTCCATGTCAGCGGGTCAGTTAGTGGTGGGATCGTGTGAAAGGTCGGCGAGGGCGCCGAGGGTGACGGGCTGGGCGATGGGGCGGCGGGGCGCCTGCGGCGGCTCGCCCGCCAGGCAGGAGACGGCGTAGCCGCAGATGCGGCCCTGGCACCAGCCCATGCCGGGCCTGGCCAGCAGCTTGATCGAGCGCGCGTCGGTGGCGCCGAGGTCCTGCGCCTCGCGTACCCGGGCCAGCGGCACCTCCTCGCACCGGCAGACCAGCGTGTCGTCGCGCAGCCAGCCCTGCCAGCCGGGCCGGACGGGGTACGCGCGCTGCAGCGCCTCGCCGAACGCCCGCCACCGCTCCCGCCGCCGCAGGAGCACTCGCGGCGCGGCCGCGTCCGAGGCGCCAGAGTCGGCCGCGATCGCGCTGCCCGCGATGCGGCCCTCCGCTTCGGACAGGCGCCAGCCGCCCACGCCCGTGGGCTCGCCCGCGGCCCATACGCCTGGGACGCTGGTGCGCTGGCCGGCGTCGACGGCCAGCACGGGGCTGCCGTCCACGTCGTGCCTGGTCTCGCAGCCGAGCTGCACGCCCAGCTCGATCTGCGGCACGAACCCGTAGCCGACGGCCACCGTGTCGCACTCGACGACGCGGGTGGAGAGAACGTTCCAGTCCTTGTCGAGGCGGGCCACGGTGACGGCCTCCACCTCGCGCTCTCCGTGCGCCGCCACGACCGCCTGGCGCGTCCGGTACGGCACCCGGTGCCGGGCCATGTCCGCCGCGTACCCGGCGGCCTCTCCGGCCTTGCCCAGGGCCAGCAGCGGATGCCGGGCCAGCCCCAGGCCGCCGTTGGCCTCGAACACCCCGAGCACCCGCGCCCCGGCCCCGGCCAGCCCGGAGGCCACGGGAAGCAGGAACGGCCCGGTGCCGGCGACGACGATCCGCCTGCCCGCCACTACGCCGTTGCCCTTGAGCAGCGCCTGCGCGCCGCCGGCGGTGAGCACGCCGGGCAGGTCCCACCCGGGGAACGGCAGCGGCCGGTCGTGCGCGCCGGTGGCGATGAGCACCCGCCGCGCCCTCACGGGGATCGCCTTCCGCTCGGGGGTCGTGCAGTGCACGACCAGGTCGCCGTCCGGCTCACGGACGAGGCTCCAGACCTGGTGCCTCAGCAGCAGGTCGGCGCGGGAGTCCAGGGCGCGGGCCTGCCGCAGGAACCGGTCGAGCCCGGGCGCGGGCTTGGGGTCGGCGGAGTGGCGGAAGTACTGGCCGCCGAGCCGCGTGGCGGAGTCGACGAGCGCCACCCGCAGCCCCGCCTGCGCCGCCGTGAGCGCGCCCGCCACACCGGCGACCCCGCCCCCGATCACCACAAGGTCGTACGTCATGACGTGGTCACCTCGTCACCGGGCGCGGCCTCCACCAGGCACGCCCGCTCGGGCGCCCGCCCGTTGACCGAGATCAGGCAGTCGAAGCAGACCCCGATCCCGCAGAACAGCCCGCGGGGCCGCCCGCCGAAGCGCGTGCTGCGCCACGACCGCACGCCGGCCGCGTGCAGCGCCGCCCCGATCGTCTGGCCGGGCGTCACGGGAACAGGACGCCCGTCGATCGTGATGTGGAACGTCACAGGGAGTCCTCCGAGAAGCGATCCGGCCGGAAGGGCCGCAGGTCCAGGTCGGTCGGGGAGCCGGTGAGCACCTGCGCGAGCAGGTGACCGGTCACCGGGGCCAGCCCGATGCCCGCGCCCTCGTGCCCGCACGCGTGGTACAGCCCAGGCACCCTGGGATCGGCGCCGATGACGGGCAGGTGGTCGGGGCAGTACGGACGGAACCCGCAGTACGACCTGATGACCCGTACATCGCGCATCGCGGGGAACAGCGCCACCGCCTGCGCGGCCAGCCGGGCCAGCACCGGCACCGACATGGTCCGGTCGAAGCCGACCCGCTCCCTGCTGGCCCCGATGAGCACGGTCCCCGACGGCGTGCCCTCCACGACGGCCGAGGTCTCCAGGGCGGCCGAGTCGCTGGCCACGTTCGTGACGTAGGCGGCGGTGTAGACCTTGTGCCTGATCAGGATCTCCGGCAGCGGCTCCGTGACCAGGATGAACCCGCGTCTGGGCAGGATCGGGAGATCGACTCCCGCCAGAGCGGCCACCTCGCCGCCCCAGGTGCCCGCGGCGTTGATCACCGCGTCGCCGAGCACGTCGCCCTGGGAGGTGCGCACACCCGTGATCCGGTCTCCTTCGCGGATGAATCCGCTCACCGCGGCCCCGAGGCGGAGGCGGAGTGTGCCCTTGCCGAAGCTCTCCACGCCGTGCCTGAGCAGCCGCGCGGCTGCCAGCATGGGCTGCACCTGCGCGTCCTGCGGGTAGAACACCCCGCCGGCCAGGCCGTCGGCGAGGTCCGGCTCGTAGTCGCGCAGCGAATCACTGGGCACCAGGGTGTGCTCCACGTCCTGCTTGGCGGCCAGCCCGGTGAGCTGCCGCTGGACCTCGCCGGTCTCGGCGACGACCAGCCCGCCCTTGGCCTCGAACTCGAACCCGCCGAGCTCGGCCAGCTCGCGCCACAGGCGGTTCGAGAGCACGGCCAGCTCCAGCTCGGGCCCCGGCTCCTTGTCGGACACCAGGATGTTGCCCTCACCCGAACCGGTCGTGCCGCCCGCGACCGGGCCGCGATCGACCCCGCGGCCGGCGAGGCCCGCCCCCCCCGCG
>NZ_JBFAMX010000844.1:0-3534 GCF_040659615.1 Nonomuraea sp. NPDC049784 | reverse complement strand
CGACCCGGGCGATGGCCCGCACGGCCGCCTGCGCGCCCAGCCCGGCAGCCTGTGCGCGCACCGCATAGTAGGCCAGACGGTGCAGCTCCAGCACGGCGAAGGTGCGCTGCTGCCAGGCCAGCCGGGAGACGAAGGTGGCCGCCTGATTGCACACCAGTATCGCCGCGGTCAGGGCGTCGGCCTGGGGCGGGGTGGGGGCGAGACGGAGCTGCACCACCGAGGGCAGGCCCTGTCGCTTGGCGGTGGAGCGGCGGATCGCCATCGCACCTCCTGCCCCTTCTGTCACGAGAGTGTCACCCACTGCACATGTTACTGATTGTGACCGATGTTTTCCATACTGTTTTCGAAAGGAGGGTGGCGCTTCCTCCCGGCCCTAAGGGCCGGGTCTCCGCGCCACATTTCAGATGAACGCTGCACTGCGTGCCGACGGCCTGGTCAAGACCTTCGGCCGGGCCAGGGCCCTGGACGGGCTCGACCTCACCGTCGAGACAGGCGAGGTGCACGGCTTCCTCGGCCCCAACGGGGCGGGCAAGACCACCACGATCCGTATCCTGCTGGGCCAGATGCGCGCCGACGGCGGCCGGGTTGAGTTACTCGGCGGCGACCCCTGGCACGACGCCACCGAACTGCACCGAAGGCTCGCGTACGTGCCCGGCGATGTCACCCTGTGGCCCTCGCTGACCGGCGGCGAGGTCGTCGACCTGCTGGGCAGGGTACGCGGCGGCCTCGACCCCGCGCGGCGCGCCGAGTTGCTCGAGCGCTTCGAGCTCGACCCGCGCAAGAAGTGCCGCACCTACTCCAAGGGCAACCGGCAGAAGGTGGCGCTGGTGGCCGCCTTCGCCTCCGACGTGGAGCTGCTGGTGCTGGACGAGCCGACCTCGGGCCTGGACCCGCTGATGGAGGCGGTCTTCAACGACTGCGTCCTGCAGGAGAAGCGCAACGGCCGCACCGTGCTGCTGTCCAGCCACATCCTCTCGGAGGTCGAGACGTTGTGCGACCGCGTCAGCATCATCCGCGCCGGCCGTACCGTCGAGTCCGGCAGCCTGGCCGACCTGCGCCACCTCACCCGCACCTCGGTGACGGCCGAGCTGATCGGGTCCGCGCCCGGCCTGGCCACACTGCCCGGCGTACACGACCTGACCGTGGACGGCGCCCGGCTGCGCTGCCAGGTGGACGGTGACGCGCTCACCGCGGTGCTCGCTGAGCTGGCCGGCGCGGGCGTACGCACATTGACCACGCGGCCACCGACACTGGAAGAGCTGTTCCTGCGCCACTACGAGGGAGCAGCAAGATGACCGGCACCCGGGCACTGATCCGGCTCATTCTGCGCAGGGACCGCGTGCTGCTGCCGGTGTGGATCGCGATCAGCGCGCTGCTCCCGGCGAGCATCGCCTCCTCCACCACGGCCCTGTATGCCGACCAGGCCGCCCGCGACGCCTTTGCGGCGGCCTCGATGAGCAACCCCGCGCAGCTGGCCACGCGCGGCCCCATCTACGACGCGAGCGTCGGCGGCCTGACCGCCTGGACGCTCGGTTCGTCCGCGACGCTGATCGGCGGGCTGATCAGCATCCTGCTGGTGATCAGGCACACCCGGGTCGAGGAAGAGACCGGCCGACGCGAGCTGCTGTCGTCGGGTGTCATCGGGCGTCACGCCCCGCTGGCCGCCGCGCTCGCGGTCGTGCTGGCCGCCAACCTGCTGCTGGGCCTGCTGGCGGTGCCCGCCCTGGTCGGCATGTCGGTGATCGCGCTGGCGGGCACGGTCGCATGGTTCCTGGTGGTGGCCAACGTGGTGGGCACGCTGCACAAGGTGTTCGCCAGGCCCGCCGTACGCAGGATCGTGGACGGCCTGACCGGCGCCGCCCTCATAGCCCTGGGCGTCAAGCTGGCCGCCGCCACCCATCCATGAACCTCCAGCGCGTCATGAGACGGTGACGCCCAGCAAGTGCCCGAGTCCGAACGTCACAGCGGCGGCTGCCACACCCAGCGCGAGCTGCCGCAATCCGCCCAGCCACCACGGCCGCGCGGTCATGCGCGCCACCGCCGCCCCGAACCCGAACAGCGCCAGCACGCTCACCACCACGGCCAGCACCAGCCCGGACGCCCCGAACAGGAACGGCACCAGCGGCACCAGCGCCCCGGTCGCGAACGCGCAGAACGACGACGCGGCGGCCACGTATGGCGAGGGCAGATCGTCGGGATCCACACCCAGCTCCTCGCGCACGTGCACCCGCAGCGCCTGTTCGGGATCGACCGACAGCCCGGCGGCCACCCGTTGTGCGAGGTCGTCGTCGAGTCCCCGCGCCCGGTACAGCGCCGCCAGTTCCGCCTGCTCACCCTCAGGATTGCGGACCAGTTCCCGCCGCTCGACGGCGATCTCCGCCCGCATCAGCTCGGTCTGCGACTTGACCGACGTGTACTCACCGGCCGCCATGGAGCACGCCCCCGCGATCAGTCCCGCGGCCCCGGCCAGCACCGCTCCCCGCCCCGCTCCGGCCGCGCCCACGACCCCGGCGATCAACGCGAGATTGGACACGAGCCCGTCCATCGCCCCGAACACCGCCGGCCTCAACCATCCACCAGTGACATCCCGGTGACTGTGGTGCTTTTCCGGCGAATACGGCCGAGTCATCTCGATCGTCATTAAATGCCTCCTGATATTTCGTCAGGCAATGTAGGCATATGTCCCCAAGATCCGCAACGAAGGCGAGGCTTCCCTGACCTGCGAAGAAGCGAGTTTTTGTGAATGGGGCGCCCTGCGGGTCAAGCGAGGGTAGTGTCCTCGCGTCACTCTCTGTGATCGCGGGAAGGCGGCGACGACATGACTTCTCAGCCGATGGAAGGGTGGCTGGTCGCGCATCCACCACCCAGACGGACCTGTCTGTTCCCAGTCGGTCAAGTCACTGGTTACACCATCGACGGTTGGCTCAAGCTGCCCGAGATCGGGGAGCGGATCGAGTTGATCGACGGGAGTTTCGTGATCAGCCCCGCACCTACAGTGCTGCATGCACTGTGCGCCGGTAGGCTGCGGACGATTCTCAGCGCAGCAGTCAGAGCGGCGGGGCAATCGCCGACGAGACTACGACACGTCGAGGTGCTCGAGCTGGGCCCGGACGGCTACGAGACGGTCAGTCAGGCCAAGGCGGGAGAGGTGCTGACGTTGACCAAGCCCTTCCCCGTGTCTTTCGATCCTGCCGAGCTGTTCGACGCATAGGCGGCGCCCGCAGCAGCGGGCGCCGTGAGAAACCGTTCAGGCGTGGATCGGGGCCGAGGTGGCGGGCTCCGGGGTGCAGATGAGGGCGGTGCAGTCGTTGATCGCCTCTTCCAGCAGCCTGCGCAGCAGCGCGTCCGGGTCAGGGACGCAGGCTTGGACGATGCCCACCACCGACAGCTGCACCGCGTTCGGCGCCGCGTACCGGCGGAAGCCCTTCTCCGTGATCCTGGCCGCGCGGCTGAAGCGGCGGGCCTGCTCGGCCGCGTGCGGCACCTCCTGCATCGCCCGGAGGCTCAGCTGACTGAGCCGTCCCGACGGGGCCC
>NZ_JBFAMX010000843.1:0-3536 GCF_040659615.1 Nonomuraea sp. NPDC049784 | reverse complement strand
GCTGATGGGGTGGTGGAGTATCTGGGCCGGGTCGACTATCAGGTCAAGGTCCGCGGGTTCCGGATCGAGCCGGGCGAGATCGAAACCGCCCTGCTCACCCACCCCGCGATCGCCTCCGCCGTCGTCGTCGCACGGGAGGACGGCGGCCATCGCAGGCTGGTGGCCTACCTGGTGGCGAGCGACGTCACCGTCGGTGTGCCCGCCCCCGGCGAGCTGCGCACCTTCCTG
The DNA here is from genome assembly GCF_040659615.1 of Nonomuraea sp. NPDC049784. NCBI lineage: Bacteria > Bacillati > Actinomycetota > Actinomycetes > Streptosporangiales > Streptosporangiaceae > Nonomuraea > Nonomuraea sp. NPDC049784. The sequence continues at coordinate 3,308 of NZ_JBFAMX010000843.1, read as the reverse complement.
GCTGCCACGTTGCCGGACTACATGATCCCCGCTCTGTTCGTGGAGTTGGCGTCGCTCCCGCTAAGCCCCAATGGCAAGCTGGACCGAGCCGCGCTACCCGCCCCGGACACGGCGCAGCCCGATCCCACGCAGCCGTACGCCGCCCCGCGCACCGAGGCCGAGCTGGTGTTGAGCGAGGTTTGGGCCGAGGTGCTCGGGCTGGAGCGGGTCGGCACGTCCGACAACTTCTTCGAGCTGGGCGGCGACTCGATCATCAGCATCCAGGTGGTGGCGCGAGCGAGGCTGCGCGGCGTCCACGTGACTCCCGGCCAGCTGTTCGAGCACCAGACGGTGGCCGACCTCGCCGCGGTCGCCCGGCAAACCTCTTTCGTGGAGGCCGAACAGGGGATTGTGACCGGAGAGGTCCGACTCACGCCGATCCAGCGGGCGTTCGTCGAGCGCCGGCTGCCCGAGCGCGACCACTACAACCAGTCGCTTTTGCTGGAGATCGAACCCCGCGTCGAGGCCGCACCGCTGCGGGCGGCGCTGGCCGCACTGCTGGAGCACCACGACGCGCTGCGCCTGCGGCTCATCGGCGAGGGGACGCAGGCCCGACAGCACATCGAGGCGGTCGAACCGGCCGACGTGCTCACCATCGTCGAGCTGACGGAGCCGGACGAGGCCGCGGAGCGAGAGCGGATGACAGCCGCCGCCATCGCCGCGCAGCAGAGCCTGAGCCTCGAACACGGCCCGCTGCTCCGCGCCGTGCTCTTCGAACGGGCCGAGCCCGGCGGTGACCGGCAGACCGAGCGGGGCCAGGCGCTGCTTCTGGTCGTCCACCACCTCGCCGTGGACGGCGTCTCCTGGCGGATCCTCACCGAGGACCTGGAATCCGCCTACGAGCAGGCTGCGCGCGGAACCCCCAGCCGGCTGGCCGCCAAGACCACCTCCTTCCAGCGCTGGGCCGAGCGGCTGAGCGAGCTGGCCGAATCTCCGGAGCTCGCCGCCGAGGCCGGATACTGGCTCGCGGCCGGCGGGCTCGGTGCGCCCCTTCCCCGCGACCACGCCGACGGGGACAACGATCTCTCCTCGGCCCGCACGGTGCACAGGCAACTGACCCCGCGGCAGACCTCCCGGCTCCTGCACGAGGTGCCCGGCGCCTACCGCACGCAGATCAACGACGTGTTGCTGACCGCCCTCGGCCTCGTGGTCGCCGAATGGACGGGCGAGCCCACCGTGTCGGTCGACCTCGAAGGCCACGGCCGAGAGGACGTCGGACCCGGCTTCGATGTCTCCCGCACGGTCGGCTGGTTCACCACGCTCTACCCGGTGGTCATCCCCCTGCGGGGTTATCTCCAGGACCTCGGCGCGGCGCTCAAGCAGACCAAGGAGCAGCTCAAACGAGTGCCCCGCAGAGGATTCGGCCACGGCCTGCTCCGCCACCTGGCCGGCGGCGACGTCGAAGGAGCGCTCGCCGCCATGCCCGCGCCGGAGATCAGCCTCAACTACCTGGGCCAGATCGACATGGGCGCAACCAGCCAGAGCAGGTTCCGCCGAACCAACGGCTCCCTGGCCCCCGACCGCGCGGCCCGCGGCCCGCGCGGCCACCTCGTCGAGCTCGACTGCCGGGTCGCGAATGGACGGCTGGAGCTCGGCTGGACCTACTCCGAACAGGTACACGAGCCCACCACCATCGAACGGCTCGCGCGGCGCTACCAGGAGGTGCTCGAGCAGGTGATCGACCACTGCTGCAGCCCGGGAGCCGGCGGCTACACCCCGTCGGACTTCCCGCTGGCCGATCTCGATCAGGCCCAGCTCGACCTCATCCAGCAACGGCTCGGCTTCTCCCCACCACAGGGCCAGACCCCGGCCGGCGGCGCCGCAGAGTTCCCGGGGCGATCATGACCGCCACGCCCCGGCCGGGCGCCGGACAGCAGCCGCACAGCATCGAGGACATCTACCCCCTCACTGCCCTGCAGCAGGGCATGCTCTTCCACACCCGGCTCACCCCGAACAGCGGGATGTACTGGGTGCAGAACGCCTTGCTCGTCGAAGGGCACCTGGACCTCGACTCGTTCGTACGTGCCTGGGAGCTGATGTTCGCCCGGCATTCCGTGCTCAGGAGCACCGTGGTGGCCGAGGGCGTCCCGACACCGGTGTCGGTCGTCTCCCGATCGGTGCCGCTGCCACTGGAGGTGCTGGACTGGCGGGGCCTCGACGAGGCAGAGCAGGCCACGGCGGTGGAAGAGCTCATCCAGCGCGACCGGGCCAGGGGCGCTGATTTCGACCGGCCCACACTCGTGCGCGTCACGCTGATCAGGTTGACGGAGGATCGGCACCAACTGGTGCTGGGCTACCACCACCTCGTCATGGACGGCTGGAGCGTCTCCATCCTGCTGGGCGAACTGGTCGAGGCCTACCACGCCTACCACAGGGGCACCGCACCCCAGTTGCCCCATCGCCGGCCGTTCCGCGACTACGTCGCCTGGCTCGGCCGACGCGACCGGAGTCAGGAAGCGGCGTACTGGCGCGACCGCCTGAGCGGCGTCACCACCGCCACCTCCCTGGGCATCGAACGGAGCACGGGAGAGCAGGGCTACCGAACCCACCGCGTACGGCTCTCACCGGAGACCACGGCCGCCTTGGCGGAGGTCGCCCGCCGGCACCGGCTCACCCTCAACACCGTGGTGCAGGGTGCGTGGGCGCTGACCCTGTCCGCCTACAGCGGCGAGGATGACGTCGTGTTCGGGGTGACCACCTCCGGGCGCACCGAGGAACTCGACGGCGTGGAGTCGATGATCGGCCTGTTCATCAACACCACCCCGGCCCGGGTCCGCGTCGACGAGAATCTCCCCCTCACCGAGTGGCTGGCCCGCCTGCAGGCCGACCAGGTCGCCGCCCGACGCCACGAGCACACGCCGCTGCTCGACGTGCAATCGTGGAGCGAGGTGCCAGCGGGCCGGCCGCTGTTCGACAGCCTCTTCGTCTTCGAGAACGTGCCCGACGGCCGGGTCCTCGAGGACGGGCTGAGGCTGACGGACAACCTGTCGAGGGAGCAGTCGAACTACCCCCTCACCGTCATCGCCTCACCCGGGCATCGGCTCACCGTCGGCCTCACCTACGACCGCGGCCGGTTCGACGCCGTGGCCGTGGAAGCGATGACCGACCACCTGACGGGGCTACTGGTCGCGATCGCTGAGGATCCGGGGCGGCGGTTGTCGGAGTTTTCGTTGGTGGGTGGGGAGGAGCGGTTTGGGGAGTGGAATGCCACCGGGGTGGGTGTGCCTGGTGTGGGTGGGGTGCATGAGTTGTTCGCTCGGTGGGTGGCG
>NZ_JBFAMX010000842.1:0-3540 GCF_040659615.1 Nonomuraea sp. NPDC049784 | reverse complement strand
GCCGGAACCTGCCGGGTCGCGTTCCAGAGCCTCCAGGGTCGGCGCCGACTCGGCGACGGCGGCTGCGAGTTCGTCCGGCGTCGCGAGCCAGTACTCGAACCACGGCGTCGTCGTCGCGCCATCTCATACCCAAGATACGCAACTGCCCGCGAGCCCGCCCGCGGCGAAGGTTCCAGGTGTGGTAGTCGGCCTGGTCGGCGCCGCCGTCGCCGGGGTCCATGCCCCAGCCGATCAGCTGTGGCCCGGGCGGGCCACCGCAGCACGGCGCCGCCAGGACCTCGGGCGCCTGCGCCGGGCCGCCCAGCAGGCCAAAGTAGGCACGTAAGGCATGTTGGCTGGCCTTGCAGGCATGTGCTCCGAAGGCGACACCGCGCCGACGATAACGATGGACCTCGGGTGGCACCCGATCCCTGCCGAGAGGGGCAACTCGTTGGATGGGTGGCCGAGAAGACATGATGACCTCTCACGGCGCACCCACACCGTGCCCATCGCGGTCAGGACCTTGTTGGCGACGCCCCGTACGAGGTCCGTCTGGGGCGGCGGGCGATGGGACCACCTTGTCTGAGGCCGTTCTGGACGACGATGATCCAATGTGCGAACATACGTTCGACAATCGTCCTTTAGAATGGAGTGCATGTGCGCCTCTCAAGCTCTGGCCGTGCTCCTCTTTCCCACCGATTAGCCGCCCTGGCTGGGTCCCTGCTCCTGGCAGCGGTCCTGCTCGTCGCTCAGGCACCCGCCGCCTCGGCCGCCGACATCGTCACCGACCTCGGCGTCGCCGCCGACAGGGGCGGCGACGTGGTGGCGCAGAGCGGCAAAATCTTCGTCGCCGCCGACGATCGGATCGTGGTCACCAAAAGCGACGGTGCGCTCATCGACACGATCAGCGGCCTATCCGGTGCCGTGGCGCTGTCTGTGGCGGACAACGGCAGGAAGGTGTACGCGGCGCTGCGCGATTCGCATGAAGTGATCGAGATCGACATCGCAACGCTTGCCATCACCAAGCGGATCGACCTCACCGCCTACCCGTGCCCGTCCACACTGGCCCAGTCGTACGAGCGGCTGTGGGTCGGATACGGGTGCGGCCAAGCGGGGGAAGGAGGCGTCGTCGCCCTCGAGCTGTGGAGGCCGACACCCACCCTCGTCCCGGTCGGGCCAGGCACGACGCAGCCTCCGCTGGTCGCCGTCGCCGGGAGCACTCTGGTGGCGGGAGAGCCGGGAGCCGACCCCGCCTCGATCAGGGTGTATGACGTCAGCAGCACCCCGGCCACCCCGCGCGGCGAGATCCGCGCTGACACGTCCCTGCGGGACCTCGCCCTCGGCGACTACGGGTCAGCGGCGCTGTCGGCGCTGGCCGACACCCACCAGTTCGACGCCTGGGACACGACGACCAACGCCAAGACACGCGCCTACGACAGTGGCGAGCTGAGCGAGCACGGCCTGCCCACCGCCGTCGCGGCCAGCCCGAACGGAGCCTATGTCGTGGGCGGCTGGAACTCCTCCGCGGGCGACGCGGCGGAGATTGTGGTGTACGACCCGGCCACAGCGGAGGTGATCTACTCGGCCGACCACCAGGGGAAGGCGCTGGTGGCGGGCAGCATCGCCTTCTACGGCGTACTCACCTATGCGGTGCTGAAGGAGCCTGACACCGGGCGGATGCACCTCTGGCGGCTACCGCATTCGCCTTACCACGCCTCCACCCTGACCATGACGGCTCCCTCCGAGGCGACCGCGCTCAAGCAGCTGACCTTCAGCGGGCGGCTCACGCTGAGCACCGGCGCGCTGCCCGGCGTGCAGACGCTTGAGCTGTACCGCTGGCTCCCCGACGGTACCTCCCGGCCCTTCCAGGAAGTCACCACAGAGGCGGACGGCACGTACCAGTTCACCGATACCGCACCGAAATGGGGGTCGTACGAATATCGGTTGTACTGGCCGGGCAACTCATGGTTCAGGGGCAGCGGCGCCTCGGCCATCGTCGAGGTGGGCCTGTACAAGCCGGTGCTCACGGTGCCCGGCCCGACCACCGGCGTCGTCGGCGAGCGACTCGAATTCAACGGGACGTTCGCCGCTGACGGCATCACCTTCCCGCCCACCATTGTCACCGTCGTACGTAACGTCTCCAACCCCGATGGCACTACCTCGAAAGCCCTGGCCAAGATGACTGCCGCTGCCGACGGGTCGTTCAGCTTCGCTGACACGCCGACGACGGCGGGCAAGCACACGTACGTCATCCAGCTGGTGGGGAACTCGACAATCGAGCCAGCGAAGACCACCCACGTGATCATCGTCTCCCAGCCCCCCGCGTAACCTCCCGACGGGGTGACGGCGATCCGAATCGCCGTCACCCATGTCGTTGGGCACGCCGAACCACGGAACTCAGCCCGCTTGGGTCTTCCCGCCACGACGTGCACTTCGTAGTAGTCGCCGGGCGCGTGCTCTGGTCGGATGGTCAGTTCCCGGGGGCTCGTTGGGGACGGCCCAGCAGCCGGACACCGCGACGCCAGCCCGTTCGAGGGCGTCGGCCCTGGACGCCTTCTCAGAGCGCGGCGGCGCGGGCCAGGGTGCTGGCGACCGATGCGGACAGCATGTCCTGCAAGGTTGGGGCGAGGTCCATGCGCGTCATGAAGGGGCCAGCGCGACCGTCCGCCACCGCAGCCCGCCGTGCCGTCAGCGCTGGCCATCATGCCCTACGCGCCTGGCAAGATCATCTCGCTCTGACCTGCGAAAGCGCCTCAGAACCCAAGATAACCATCGAGCTGGGGCAAACGGGCTTAGCGTCCGGAGCCGCTCCTCCACACGCTGAGGGCCGTGCCCGCAACGTCCTGTCGGCCGCGCGAGCGGCGATGACGGTGACCACGGACATGCACCACGCCACCCCTTTCGAGGCGCCACCCCGCCCGATCGTCCGCGAGGAGTTTCCCTGCGATAGCGCTGCCGGACGACACGGCCGGACCGTTTGCATACCGCCGCACGCCAACCCGTCCCCAGACACCGCGACTCTGCGCCGCGCCCGCGGATGGGCAGTGCTTCACGCCCTCAGTGGCATTCTCAGCGGCGAAGCCAGCGTCCACGCCCGCGCAGGTGGCATGCCCACATCGGAGATGGGCCGGCCCCGCTCGTGCCGGAGCAGCCGCTGGCACCCGGGCAGGTGATCCTCGCGGAAGTCCGCGCGGGCGACACGTCCGAACGCGACTACGCCGAGCGGCGGGGCTGCGGGTGCACGGCGTGGACGACCTCGAAAGATCACTTGACGGGCTCACCGGCCCGGTGTACGTCCACATCGATCTGGATGTCCTCGACCCCGCGGAGTTCGGCTCCGTCTGCTATCCCGAGCCGGACGGGGTGGCGCCGCAACGGCTGATCGAGCTGGTCTCCCGCCTGGACAACGTGGTCGGAGCGGCCATAACGGAACACGCGCCCTCCGGCGGCCCGGGCGATTCCGAGGCGGAGGTGATCCGCGGGCTGGGCGCCGCGCTTCGCCTCTGACCGGCGCTCCTCACGCCTCGGCGGCGGGCGGCGATCAACCCTGTGCGTTCGGCG
>NZ_JBFAMX010000841.1:0-3545 GCF_040659615.1 Nonomuraea sp. NPDC049784 | reverse complement strand
ATCTCCAGCCGGCCGACCTCGACGTCGCCGTCGACCGCGGTGAGGCGCAGGCTCGCGGCCTCGTCGATCTTGATCTGGCGGTACGCGCCTTCGAAGACGACGTCGCCGAGACGGCCGACGGTCCGGAGTTCGGCGCTGGCCGCCTTAGCCTCGATCTGGGAACCGGCGGGCAGCTGGACCGTCACGTCGATGGATCCAGTCGAGCCAAGGTACTGGTTCTTCACCGAAGTCTCGATCCGCAGGACACCGTCGGCATATTCGACCGTGGTCTGCTCCGCCGCCTTCACATCACGGCTCTTCGAGGCGCTCGCGGGTCGGACCTCGACCGCGGTGTCGGCCCGGTCAGCGGCGACGAACTGGACGCGTCCCGCGGGAATGTCCAGGACGGCGGAAATCGGGGCGGGGGTGTCGAACTTCTGCATCATGTGCTCCTTGTGCTGTGTTCTTTCGATGTCCACCATCGCCGACCGGTCTGATACCGGGCTGTCGCCGTTCTGACGCCGCCGCTGACATACGGCAGAGTAGCCACGCCTACAGCGCGGGCAGGCGCGCACGGGGCCAGCCGGGGGGCGCCGGTCAGGTGAGGGTGCCGTGATGCGGGCGGCGTGGCGGTGGTCGGCGGCCTGGTGGCTGCGGGCGGTGCCGGCGAGGGTGGCGGCCACCGAGGCGGTGCGGCGGGCGAGCTCGGCGAGCGCGGGCTCCCACCCGGTCGACGGGTCATGCCCCGGGTCGCCGGCGGCGAATTCGGCGTGCGCGCCTGGTCGGGGGACCGCCGGGATACGGGAGAAACCTGCCAAGTGCTCGGGTAGTGCCTGGTCAGGGGTCGGTGTCGGCGAGGTCGCGGTAGAGCGAGGCGACTGAGGGATGGTCGCCGGCGTTCTTGCCGGTTTTGATGGTCAGTTTCTTGACGATGTCGGGCATCGGGGTGCCCTTGTCGCGCAGCGCGCGGGCGAAGAGCACGTCGTCTTCGTCGATCACCTTCGGCCGGCCGCCGTGGTTGCCACACGCGGCGGCGGCCTGCTGGCCTTCGAGGGTCTTGTCGCGGATGTAGTCGCGGTCGAGCTGGGCGGCGACGGCGAGCACGGCGAAGAACATGGAGCCCATGCCGTGCGGATCGTAGATCCCGGTCAAGGGTCCGCTTAGCAACTCCAGCTGAATCCCCGTGGCCTGCAATGTCGCCGAGAGCGTCATCAGCTCGGCGGCATTGCGCGCCAAGCATTTCATCTCGTGCACGGTCAGGATCACCGGCTGATCCGGCGGACGTTGCCGAGTCTCGCGGCCTCGCACGACCTGGTGTGTAGTACTGGCAGGGCCAGCTATGCCTTTGGTGATCGGCTGGGTGAAGAGCAGACTTAGGGCATGGGCAATAACGACTTGGGCGACTTCCTGCGGGCCCGCCGTGCTGGACTCACGCCGGATGAGATCGGTCTGCCGGTCGACTTCGGCGCCGGTCGCCGGGTCGCCGGTCTGCGGCGCGGCGAGGTCGCGCATCTGGCCGGGGTGAGTACCGAGTACTACACCCGTCTGGAACAAGGCCGCGCCCGGCAGCCGTCCGAACAGGTACTGCATGCCCTCTGCGACGCGCTGCGGTTCGATGACATAGAGCGGCGGCATCTGTTCGCTCTCGCGGGCACCACAGCCGGGCACAAGAACCGGGCCGAGCACTCGTCACGGCTGCGACCGGCGCTGCGACAGGTGCTGGAGTCGATGGATCTGGCTTCTGCTTTTGTCAGCGACCGGAACCTCACTGTCGTCGGAGGGAACACGTTGTGGGCGTTGCTGTTTCCCGATGTGGCCGAGCTGCCGCGCCGGGAACGCAGCATGGCGCGCTGGACGCTGCTGGATCCGCGTGCTCGCCTGGTGTGGCGCGACTGGGAACGCGTCGCCCGCGACTACGTGCATGGGTTGCGGCTGGCCGCCGCCGCCCAGCCGCGAAACCAGCGCATCGCCAACCTGATCGGTGAGCTGATGATGCGCTCACCCGAGTTCCCGGCGTGGTGGTCAGAACACCGCGTCCAGGAACGCAGCACCGGCCTCAAACGCCTCCACCACCCTGTCGCCGGTGACCTGGAACTGCAGTACGAGATCTTCACCTCGGTCGCCGACCCGGGCCAATCGCTCGTCGTCTACTGCGCGCCGTCCGGCTCGCCATCTCAGGAGCGCCTGCGACTGCTGGCCAGCTGGGGCAGCGAACCCGCCACCGCGACTACCCGGGACACCGCCGCCGAGTCCTGACCACCGCCCGAACCGGACGATCCAGCACCAACACCACCCAGACACGACCCCGCCAATACCCGCGGGGTCGATGCCGCCGTGCCCACGCACGCCCCGCGACCTGACACTCATCCACGAAAGGACACCCGTAGTGAGCAAGACATTCCTGATCACCGGCGTCAGCACCGGCCTCGGACTGGCCATCGCCCGACGAGCCCTGGCGGCCGGGCACCGGGTCGCGGGCACCGTGCGCACCGAGCAGCACGCGGCCGCCTTCCAGGCACTGGACCCCGACCGCGCCCGGGCCTTCATCCTCGACCTGTCCGACGCGGACCGGATCGACCCCACCGTGCGGGCCGCCGAAGCGGAACTGGGCCCGATCGAAGTGCTCGTGGCCAACGCCGGCTACGGGCTCGAAGGCACCTTCGAAGAGTCATCGATGGCCGATCTGCGCCGCCAGTTCGAGGTCAACGTATTCGGCACGGTAGCGACTGTGAAAGCGGTCCTACCCGGCATGCGGGAACGGCGCGGCGGCCACATCTTCGTCATCACCTCGATGGGCGGGCACACCGCCTTCCCCGGACTGGCGTTCTACGAAGGCAGCAAACACGCCCTGGAAGGCATCACCGACACCCTCGCCCAAGAGGTCACCCAGTTCGGCGTGCGGGTCACCGCCGTAGCTCCCGGCGCGTTCAAAACCGACTGGGCAGGTAGGTCACTGGTCCGCGCACCACGCAGCATCGCCGACTACGACGCACTGTTCGACCCGATCCGGACCCGCCGCCAGGCCCTCGCGGGTCAGGGCATCGGTGACCCCGATCGCGCGGGCGACGCCATCCTCACCCTCCTGGACGTGGAGAAGCCTCCCGTGCATATCCTGCTCGGCTCGGACGCGCTACGCCTGGTCACCGCCGGGCGCCAACGCGTCCAGGACGACTTCGACGCCTGGGAGAAACTCAGCCGCTCCACCGACTCCACCGAAGGTGGAGTAACAGTCGCCTGACACTGGACAATTCACCAAGACAGCGGCCGGTAACGGCGCTGTGGCTACCGACCCACTCGGAGACAGCGACAGCGCCACATCCGACACATGATCAACGAAACGCCACACGTCCGCTCATCAGCGTAAGGCGTTCTGTATCAAGCAGATGGTCGGTGCCTCGTCCGTCGTCGGTCCCCCGTCAGCCGACCGCGCCGGACTTCTCCTCCTCGCCGCGGGAACCGATCTCCGAGGCCCACCGACTGCGGCGGGCCTCGGCCTCGCGGACCATGCGCACCGCCTCGGACTCGGCGGCCGGGCCGTCGCTGGTCACGAGGGCCATCCCGCACGG
>NZ_JBFAMX010000840.1:0-3552 GCF_040659615.1 Nonomuraea sp. NPDC049784 | reverse complement strand
TTGCTGTGGCGCGAGATGAACCTCACATAGCCGTCCGAGCTGTCGGCCAGTCGCCATTGCTGGTTGGTGCCGTTGCCGTCGGTCCATTGCACGATCGCGCCGCCGTTGGCGGTGGAGAAGTTGTAGACGTCGAGCACCTTGCCGGAGTGGCGGGACTTGATGCGGTAGTAGCCGCCGCCGGAGTCGACGAACTGCCATTGCTGCTGGTTGCCGTTGTTGCGGGTCCACTGGGTGATGCGGCCGCCGTCGGCGGTGGACAGGTTGTAGACGTCCAGGGCCTTGCCGCTGTTGCGGTTGACCAGGACGTACCACGCGCTGGTGTCGACCGTCGCGGCCGACGCCTGGGGTGTGAGGAACACGCCCACGAGAAGCAGCGACGAGAGAACCGCGAGCACGCGCCTCACAGGAACCTCCAGAGGTTGTTGTTCGCGCCGTTGTCATCGGCGAGCACGACCTGTGCGCCCTGCGAGGTGCCGTCGAGGCCGAGGACCCGGCCGCCCCGCCAGCGGGAGTCGCCGGTCATCTGGTACAGGTCCGTCAGTACGGCGTTCATGCCGCCGAACTCGGTGCCGAGCATGGCCTGCATCTGGCTTGAGCCGAGTCGCGACGTGCGGGCGTCCACCCACCCTGCCAGGGCCAGCAGCACGGTCCTGGCCTGGGTGTTGCCAATCAGCCGCCAGACGTCCAGCAGCCCGGCCAGGGTCTTGTGGAGGCAGTAGTACGGCACGTTGCCGTTGGTCAGGGTGCGGTTCTCCACGGCCGTGATGTCCGACTCGGGGAAACCGGACAGGTAGCCGCTGGTGAATCCGGCGGCGCCGTTGTTCGCCTGGCATTTGGCCAGTTCGGCCACCATGTAGTGGGCCTTGTCCCGGCAGGTGGTGTCGCCGAGCACGGCGTAGGCCTGCGCCCACGCCGTCAGGAAGTGGCCTTGCACGTGGGACCGGAACGGGAAGCCGGGCGCGTCCCAGCCGCCGTTGGCCGCCGCGCCGTTGGTGGACAGCCGGTGGTTGACCCGGTAGACGTACAACAGCCGGTCGACATCGACGAAGCGCAGGTAGTCAAGAGTGGGGTTCTGGTTGTCCAGCCAACGACCGGAGGTCAGCCGGACCTGGCCGAGGTCGAACTCGTAGGCTGAGACGCCGATGTCGGATCTGGCCCAGGGGACTGCGGCCAGAGCGGGGGTTGTGCCCGCTATCTGGCCGACGACCGTGAGCGCGGCGGTCGCGCCTGTGGCTTGGAAGAGGTGATGACGGCTCAAGGACATACGGAGCTCCTTGGAGGTGGGGGGCGGTGACCGGCGTCCGCCGGTCACGTGTTCACCGGGTCAGACCCTCGAAGAGGCCGCTCTCGGACGACGCGTTAGCGCTAGCACCTCGCTCGTGAGCGGAACCGTGGCCGTCATGGCTCCTGTGCCGTCGCGGGGAATGAGAGGGGACATCCAGGGCTCCATTACTGAATCGCAGAGGGGCAACCTGTTAGCGCTAACATCCGATCCTGCAGAGAGCTGTGTGGCCCGGAGTACATCCGACGGTCGGGCCTGGCGTCAATGAGGGGCGCCCCTCGCCGACCTGGGCGTTGATATCGGAACGCCTTCCCGCCTGGAGATTTGCCTCCAAGGAGATCGCGCCGCACTGCTCGTGCATGTGAAAGTTTCACAGAAGTTACGCGTTGGCAACAGGGTAAGTTGCGACAGATCACAAGTTAAGTTGCTACCTGGAGTCGAGGTGCGGGTGATCGCCTTGGGCCTGGCGCTGCGCTCAGTCACCGCTCATCGGCAACATGCTGCCGGCCTACGGCTGCGCTACCGGCGTGGCCGGCAGCGTAATTGATCTTAATTAAGTTTCTTCCCTGAGCGGTTGACGCGCCGCAGTAAGGGCAACGGCAGTGCCAACCCGCAGCGGCAGCTCGTGGACCTCGGCGTCGGCTGGTACCGCATCGTCAACCGAGTCAACGGCATGGTCATCGACAGCTGGGGCAACACCGCTCTGGACGGCATGGGTAACAGCACCGCCGGCTCCACCCTGGCCATGCGGACGCCGAACAACAGCACCAACAACCAATGGACGGTCATGGACGTGTGACCGCCCCAGCAGGCCATCGCAAGCCCCGGGCCTGCTGTCGTGGCACCTCACCCGCTCCCCGGGCAACAGCGCGGCTCACCTCCCCTCGGCCTCCCCGCGCGGGCCGAAGGAGGGTGAGCCATCCTGTTCCGGGACGATCAGCAGGTGGAGTTGTGCTGGTCCTACGACGCGGTGCCCGCGTTGTAGGACCACTTCTGGTTGCTGCCGCCCCAGCAGCTGTAGAGCTGCAGGCCGGTGCCGTTGCCGGTGCCGGCGCCGACGGCGTCGAGGCACAGCCCGGACTGGACCCCGACGATGGTGCCGTCGGAGTTGATGCGCCATTTCTGGTTGTCGCCGCCCCAGCACGAGTAGATCTGGATCTTGGCGCCGTTGCCCGTGCCCGCGGCGTCCAGGCACTTGTTGCCGTAGACCTTCAGCTCTCCTGCTGAGGTCTGCGTCCACTGCTGGTTGGTCTGGCCGTTGCAGTCCCACAGTTGGACGGCGGTGCCGTCGGTGGTGCTGGAGTTGGGGACGTCCAGGCAGCGGCCGGAGGTCACGCCCTTGATCTGGCCGACGTCGCCGCCGGGCGGTGGCGTCGTGGTGCCGCCGTTGAGGGCGTTGAGGACCGCGGTGTAGGCGGCCTTCTTGTTGCCGTTGCCGTCGAACAGCAGCGGGGTGTCGCCGGAGCGCCAGGAGTCGCTGTCGCGCACGCCCCAGGTGGTGATGCCGTTGCAGCGGGGGACGGCCAGGCAGTCGTTGGTCACGGCGGCGTAGGTGCCGGCCGAGGCGCCCTGGATGTCCAGCTCGGTGATTTGCACGTCGACGCCGAGGGCGGCGAAGCTCTGCAGGGTGGTGCGGAAGTTGCTGTTGTACGGGCTGCCGCTGTTGAAGTGGCTCTGGAAGCCGACACAGTCGATGGGCACGCCCCGCTGTTTGAAGTCGCGGACCATGTTGTAGACGCCCTGGGTCTTGGCCCAGGTCCAGTTCTCGATGTTGTAGTCGTTGTAGCAGAGCTTGGCGGCAGGGTCGGCGTTGCGTGCGGTGCGGAAGGCGACCTCGATCCAGTCGTTGCCGGTCCGCTGGAGGTTGGAGTCGCGCCGGCCGCCGGAGTTGCCGTCGGCGAAGGCCTCGTTGACCACGTCCCAGGCGTAGAGCTTGCCCTTGTAGTGGGCCATGACGCCGTTGATGTGGTCGATCATCGCCTGGCGCAGGGTGCTGCCGGACAGGGACTGCATCCAGCCGGGCTGCTGGGAGTGCCAGGCCAGGGTGTGGCCGCGGACCTGCTTGCCGTTCTGGACGGCCCAGTTGTAGATGCGGTCGGCGTTGGTGAAGGTGAACTGACCCCGGTTCGGCTCGGTGGCGTCGATCTTCATCTCGTTCTCGGCCGTCACCATGTTGAACTCGCGGTTGGCGATCGTGGTGTACGCCGAGTCGCCGAGCTTGCCCGCGGCGATGGCGGTGCCGAAGTACCGCCCGCTCTGCGCGGCCGCCG
>NZ_JBFAMX010000839.1:0-3556 GCF_040659615.1 Nonomuraea sp. NPDC049784 | reverse complement strand
GGCTTCCGTGTGGGCGGTCCCGGCGGTGGCGCTGGTGTTCGGGATGTGGGCGGCCGTGGAGGGCGCCAAGAGCCTCGGGCACGCGCTGAGCGGCCGCCATCTCGTCACCAGGCAAGGCGCGGTGGTGCGGCACACGATCGCCCTCGGCCGCAAGGGCATCTCGGGGTGGACGATCAACGAGTCGTTCTTCCAGCGCCGCTCGGGCCTGCTCACCGTCTCCGCCATCACCGCCGCGGGCAGGGGCCGCTACGACGTGGTGGACGTGGGCCGCGCCGACGGCCTGGAGCTGGCGGCGCGAGCGGTCCCCGGCCTGCTCGAGCCGTTCCTGGTCCGCGAGAAGCCGGTCCTGGACCGGGAAAAGCAATGAGCCGCGTGATCCCCCCGGTTTGCCCATGCCCCTGTACTGGACAAACCCGATCCCGCGGCTCAGGTCTTGCAGGACATAACAGTATTTGGGCCACTTGCAACCGGGTTGCAGCTCCATTAACCGTTGACGCGGATCACCGGCGAGGAGGATGATCCGCGGGTGGTGCCTGGACCGGCGCTCGCCTGCCGCGCCCTCAGCTGCCGCGCGGGCGGGCGTACGATCATCGAAGACCTCACCCTCGAGCTGGCTCCAGCCGAGCGCGTGGCGCTCATGGGGCCGTCGGGGTCAGGCAAGACGACGCTGCTGACGACGCTCGCCGGGCTGCTCCCGCCCGCCGGAGGACGGGTCCTGGTCAGGGGCGTGCCCCTGGACGAGCAGCCGGAGCTGCGTGCCGAGCTGGCGCTGGTCTTCCAGTCGTACGGGCTGCTGAGCCTGCTCACGGCGGCCGAGAACGTCGAGGTCGCGCTCCGGGCGGCCGGGCGCACCCCGCGCGAGGCCATGCGGCTGGCGGCGGAGGCGCTGGAGCGGGTGGGGGTGTCCAAGTTCGCCGCTCACCTGGTGGAGGAGCTGTCCGGCGGGCAGCAGCAGCGGGTGGCGGTGGCCAGGGCGCTGGCGTTGCGGCCGCGGGTGCTGCTGGCCGACGAGCCGACGGCCGAGCAGGACGCCGGGCACCGCACCGTCGTGCTGGACGAGCTGCTCGCCGTGACGGGCGACGGCACCACGCTGGTGATCGCGACGCACGACCCCGAGGTGGCCGAGCGCTGCGACCGGGTGATCGAGCTGCGTACGATCGCCCGCAGACGCTCGGAGAGCCGCCCATGAGCCGCACGCCACCCCAGCCCGCCCATGAACCACATGCCACCCCAGCCACAACGACCGCCCCAGCCGCCCATGGGCGGGCTGCCATGAGCGTCGTCAGGTGCGACGGGATCGTGCAGATCTACAACGCACAGGACGTCGAGGTCGTCGCTCTGCGCGACGTGGACCTGGTGATCGACAAGGGCGAGACGGTCGCGTTGCTCGGCCCGTCCGGCGCGGGCAAGTCGACGCTGCTGTGGCTGCTGGCCGGGCTGCTGCGCCCGAGCGCGGGCCGGCTGTGGCTGGACGGCACCGACATGGGACGGCTCGGCCAGCGCAGGCTGGACCAGCTCAGAGCCGCACACATCGGCATGGTCCTGCAGAACCCCGCACGCAACCTCATCGGCTATCTCTCCGCCGCCCAGAACGTGGCCTTCGCCCAGCGCGCGGTCAAACGCGACCGGCGCCACGCCAGAGACCTGCTGCGCCGGGTCGGTCTGGAGGACGCCGGAGACCGGCCCGCGGGCCGGATGTCGGGCGGCGAGCAGCAGCGGCTGGCCCTGGCTGTAGCGCTGGCCAACAAGCCCAGGCTGCTGCTGGCCGACGAGCCCACGAGCCAGCTCGACGAGGAGTCGGGCACCTGGGTGGTCGACCTCATCAAGAGCGCCTCCGAGGCCGACGGCACGACCGCCGTCGTGGTCACGCATGACACCGCGGTGAGCGAGGCGCTGAGCCGTACCGTGACGATCAGGGACGGCCTGGTGGGCGCGGAGGGCAGGCGCGGCGAGGACTTCGTGGTCGTCGGCAGGGAGGGCGCCGTGCAGGTGCCGCCCGAATACCACCACCTGCTGCCGCCCGGCTCCATGGCCAGGATCGAGGAGCTCGAGAACGGCATCGCGCTCAGGAGGGCCGAGCCTTGATCCTGCGCGGCCTCTGGGAACGCCGCACGCTCTCGCTGGTCGTGCTGCTCATCGCGGTCGTGCCGATCGCGTCGGCGGCGGTGGGACCGATCTACTCGGCCGCCGCGCGCACCACGATCGTCAGGGACGTGGTGAAGGCGGCGCCGCTGGAGGGGCGCGGCTGGCGGTACACGACGCCGAGCGGCGGCATCGAGGCCAAGGTCGAGGCGTTCACCAATGGGTCCGGCTTCACGAGCCGGCCGATCTTCGGCATGGAGACCACGAGCGGCCGGCACAACGACCGGCGCTCGTTCTCGCTGGTCTGGCAGGACGGGCAGTGCGAGCACCTGACCCTGGCCAAGGGCCGCTGCCCGAGCGCGGGCAAGGAGGTGATGGCCGGCCAGGCCTCCGGGTTCAAGCTGGGCCAGACGATCTACCTCAGCTCCGTGGTCAGGAGCGAGGTCGCCGATTCCAGGCGCGACCCGGCGCCGCTCAAGGTCGTCGGCATCTACCGGCCGGGGTCGCCGGCCGACCCGTTCTGGTTCGGCAGGACGCTGTTCTCGCCGACCGGTGAGCCGGACAGGGACAAGGCCGACGCGCTGTTCACCGTGCCGCAGACCAGGCTGGACACGTACGTCATCGCCGGCGCCGTCGACTACGCCGGCGTCCACGAGGCCGAGACCGGCTGGACCGACTACGGCATCGTCTTCATCGACGTGAACCACCTCGACGGCACCGACGTCGCGGCCCTGGCCGCCATGCAGGCCGCCGCCGAGTCAGCGGGCAGGAACAGCAACGCCATCGTGTACTCCCGCGTGGCCGACACGCTCAAGCTCATGACCGCGAACACCGGCTCGCTCGGCGTCCCGACGCTCCTGGTGATCGCCCAACTGGTCGGGCTCGGCTGGATGCTGCTCTTCCAGACCGTGGGCGACCTGGTCAGGGCGAGGGGCGCGGAGATCGCACTGGCCAGGTTGCGCGGGCACGGGCGGGTGCGGGTGTGGCGGTTCGCGCTGGCCGAGCCGCTGCTGCTGCTCGCCCTTTCCGTCCCGCTCGGGCTGCTGCTGGGGCACGTCGCGGCGGGCGCGATGATCGGCGCGCTGCTGCCCCCCGGCATCCCGGCCCGCTTCCCGCCGGAGGCCGCGCCGGCCGGGATCGCGGCCATGCTCGGCGGCGTGCTGGCCGCCACGCTCGCGGCCTGGCGCACGGCCACGCGCCCGGTCACCGAGGAGTGGCGGCGCACCCCGCGCAGGTCGGCGCGCGGCTGGGTGCTCGACGCCGTGGTCCTCGCGATCACCGCGCTCGGCCTGGTCGAGCTGCTGGCCACCGGCGTGATCGTCAACGTGTCCGGGCAGAGCTCGAGCGCGATGGCCGTGCCCGGGCTGGTCGCGCTGGGCGTGGCGCTGCTGGCCGAGGTCGACTATCTCAAGCCGTTCTTCGACACCCACCCCGAGCGGCGGGCCGACCTGCGCGCGCTCATGGCCGAGGGCAG
>NZ_JBFAMX010000838.1:0-3557 GCF_040659615.1 Nonomuraea sp. NPDC049784 | reverse complement strand
GAGCCGCTACGCCCCAAACGATCACGCTCAGTGAATAGAAGCAGAGACAGAAACACGAACTCAGATCACTCGATCAACGACTTTTACCAGTCTCGAAGCCGACATGGGACAGGTCGGCTCCGTGGCGGCTGAGTGCCCACACGACCAGCCCGGCCAGGGCATAGAGGGCACCGAGCAGACTTGACGCCGGCCATCCCCAGGTGGCGTAGGCCCAGGTCGTGGTGATCGCCCCAAGCGCGGAGCCGAGGGAGTAGAAGGCCATGTAGGCGCCGATGACGCTGCTGGCCCTGTCTGGGTGGGCCGTGGTGAGGAGGTGCTGGTTGCTGACGTGGACGGCCTGGACAGCGCAGTCGAGCAAGATGATGCCTGCGATCAGCAGCCACAACGTCGGCTCGGTCTGGGCGATGAGGAGCCATGATGCGGCGAGCAAGGTGAGTGACCAGCCGCTGATCGCCTGCGCGTGACCGGCATCGGCCCACCGGCCCGCGTGGGCGGCCCCGAGCGCTCCGGCGAGGCCTGCCAGCCCGAAGAGGCCGATCTCGGTGGTGCCCAGCCCCCAGGGCTGGGCGCTGAGGGGGAGCGCGAGTCCGCTCCAGAGCGTGCCGAATGACGCGAAGAGGAAGAAGGCGATCAGCCCGCGGCTGAGGAACAGCCGGTCCGTGACCGCGAGCTTCACCATCGAGGTGAGCACCCGGGCGTAGCGGTCACCTGCCTGCCGGGCATCGGCCCGAAGACTCAGCCGCGTTGCCACGGCGACCACGGCGCAGAGCAGTGCGAGAACAACGTAGACGACACGCCAGCCGAGCGTGTCGCCGAGGGCACCGGCGAGGACCCGCACACCGAGGATGCCGATCACCACCCCTGAGGTGACCGCCCCGATGTTGCGGCCCCGCTCGCCCGCAGGCGAGACGGCAGCGATGTAGGCGACCGTGACCTGCACGACCACCGCGAACAGCCCCGCGACCGCCAGCCCCACAACCGCGATGACCCCATTCGGGGCAGCAGCGGTGATTCCGGCTCCCACGGCGGTGAGCAGCAGGTGCCCGATGATGAGCCGGCGGCGGTCGAGTAGATCGCCGAGTGGTACCAGCAGGACCAGTCCGGCGCAGTAGCCGATCTGCCCGGCGGCGACCAGCCAGCCCAGAGACTCCGACGGGAGTCCCAGCTCAGCGCCTGCGGTCTCCAGCACCGGTTGGATCGCGTAGATCGTGGACACTGCCACCGCGCACACCAGCGCCAGCACGAACTGCTGCGGCCCTGTGACTCTTGTCGCCACTCCACCCTCCTTTTGGTAGCAATATGCAACCGTTTAAACGTAGGGCATAATGGTTTCAAATCGCAACCATCGTGGGGAGGTGTCCAGGTGGACGTGACGCACAGCCCTGGAGGCGGGTGGACTGACCCGACGTGTCCTGTCGCGCGCACGGTCGACCTTGTGGGCGACCGGTGGAGTCTGCTGATCATCCGCGACGCCATGAGCGGCGCATCCTCGTTCACGGACTTCCGCCAGCAGCTCGGGATCGCCCGCAACATCCTCACCGACAGGCTCCGCAGGCTCGTAGACCACGGCATTCTCACCACGAGCACCCCTGCCGGCGGCAAGCGGCACGTGTACCAGCTGACCGACGCCGGCCAGGACCTCTTCACCACCATCGTGGCGCTGCGGCAGTGGGGTGAGCGGCACGCCTTCGCCGATGACGAGCCCCGCTCGATCCTGGTCGATCGCAACGGGAGAGAAGTGCCCGAACTGCTGCCCCGCGGCCAGGACGACGAGCCCCTCTCCCCAACGACGTCGCGCGTCGAGAAGACCGGCTAACCCTGGAGATCGCCTCCGCCTACCTGCCCGAGGTCCATGCCGCCGTCCTGCTCAGGAAGCTCACAACGAGTACCCGGCCGGCAGCAGGATCCCGGCCTCCAGCATGTGCACCACCGCGCAGTCGACTGGGCGGGGTGCTCCCGGTCGCGGACGAGGCGGCCTTCAACGTCTTCTCCGCAGTGACGGGAACGCCGACCACCCACTACTCGTACCTCGCCACACTCACCTTGATTCCAAGCGCGAAAAGCGGCTCCACTCGGCGTCAGTTCGCGTGCGTATTGGCCCCACTTGGCGATCGTGGAGGCCTTGATCACGCATGAGTTCTGGCCCCACCTGGTTGCTGGCGAGGCGCCACCGAGTGGGTGTTTTTGAACCCTCCGCCGCAGAAATATCTTGAGAGCGGGCGCTGCCGCTTGAGCCCACAGGACTTCTGGTCTCGCATCGTGATCGATACTCTGGCCCCATGGGCGACGGTGAACCATCCCTGCGGCTGGCAGACGTCACAACCACGTTGGACACGGCTCTTACGGCCCTGAGCGCCGTAGACGCCGAACTCGATTTTCGGGTAGGTGGCACCAGCGCCGCTCTCCTGCAGGGTGTTCATCTCCCGGCCGGGGATATCGACCTCTTAGTGGCCCGACGAGAGGACGTGGACACGTTTGCCGCGGCCCTCGAACCGTATCCCTGTCTTTACCCGGCATCCTGGATCTCGGAGGCAATGCAGTACTTCGCCAGGTATGAGATCAACGGAGTCAAGGTAGAGATCAGCACCGTCGAGTGGCCAGTCGACTCGGACGGGATGGAATGCGTTGGCCCTGGCCCATGGCAGCACTACGTCGTGGTCACGTGTGGCTCTCATCGCGTCCCGGTGATTCGCCTGGAACTCCGGTTGGCCACGGAGATCCTACGGGATCGACCTGATCGCTATGAACCTCTTCTCGATCACATGGGCGCCCACGGATTCGATTCTGATCTCCTGCAAACGGCAATGAATGCTCGCCGCCTTCCAGCGGAACGCCAGCAGATGATTCAAGATCGCCTCGCAGGTGCCCTCCCTGCCTGATCGTCCCCGTGCCGTCGTACCACCCGGCAGGGAAGCTTGCCCCTGTGGCGACAGCGACGGGAAGCTCAGTCCTCCACCCCAGCCCCGTGACGACCCCATCTGTGTCGAGGATTCTCGGCGTTGCCGGACACTGACCGGACCGGTCGGCGTAGCGAGGAACTCTGTCAGGTGCCGCCCGGGCCGGTCGGTCTTCCTCCTCGCCTTGGCCGCTGCCGGGTGAGCGGAGCAACCGTTGCCGCTGGGTGAGCCCGGTGCAGAGGTGACAGGCTGTCAGCCGAGTGCCGCCAACGCACCGGCTGAGCACACCTGGACTAGGAGTTCGCCATCCGGAACAGGTGGTCGATGGACGGTGGTCGCTACCCATCGTGGAAGCGCCCATGCTGAGGAGGGTGGCGCCGCGCGCCTCGCCCGGCGGCACCGCCTTCTCGATTTCGATGAGGTCGTCCGCGGTGAGATTCAGATCCATCGCGGGCAGCGCCTCGGCCAGCCGCTCGCGGGTGCGAGCGCCGACCAGCGGCACGATGTCCTCGCCCTGTGCGGCCACCCAGGTGATGGCCAGCTGGGCGACGGTGCAGCCCTTCGCCTCGGCGACCCGGCGCAGCGCGTCCACGAGGGCGAGGTTGTGTTCCACGTTCCCGCTGGCGAACCGCGGGCTGAAGCCGCGCATGTCGCCGGGGC
>NZ_JBFAMX010000837.1:0-3571 GCF_040659615.1 Nonomuraea sp. NPDC049784 | reverse complement strand
GGGGTCGCGGTCAGCCGGACCGGGCGGCACGCAGATCCGGCCGATCTCCACGAGGCCGTACCCGCCGTCTCTCGCCAGTACGGACGCCGCGGCGGCGAGTGCGGCCGGATTGTCGTACCGGCACAGCGCGGGCGGGTCGCCGTCGCCCGGGCCACCGGCGGGCGGGCAGGCGGCCGCCAGTGCCGACTTGATCGTTTCCTCCAGCGGCAACCCTCCGATGAGGTGACGGGCGGCCAGCGCGCCGAGCCCCGCGCACAGCACCAGCGCCGGTTCGCCGACCACCGACCGCCACCACCGTCCCAGACCGATCTGGGCCAGCACGGTGAGCACCCGAGCCGTGGCCCGGTCACCCGCGACCCCCGCACCCGTCGTAGCCACGGCCAGGTCGACGCCGGTCTCAGCGGCCACAAGGGGCGCTGCCTCGGCGAGGAGCCGGCGGACCGGATCGCTGCCGGCGAGGGAAGCCATGACGGGCCAGGCGTCACCGGCGCCCAGGCACCACGCCGTTCGTGCGGTGACGGCCGCTCGTCCGGCCCGCACGCCGGGCCCGGTCCGGCCGGACGCCAGCCGGCGCAGTGCCGCGGCGAGGTCCTCGCCGGTGCGGCCGACCACCGCCCCTCGGTGCGCGAGGTGCGAGCGCCGCCGCGCCGCGGTGTAGGCGACGTCGGCCGGCGTGACCGCCGCTTCACCCCGTTCCAGCCGATCCGCGAGCAGGACCGCCAGCGCGCGCGACGCCGCCTCGTCGTGGGCCGAGATCGGGACCAGCACAGGTTGCGGCTGGTGGCACGGCGCGGAAACGCCGCCGTCGCCCGGTGGGTCGATCAGGACCAGGTGGATGTTGCCACCGCTCTGGGCCGGCGCGCTGACGCCGGCGACCCGCGGCTCGACCACGGGGTCGGACAGAACCACGTGGGCGTTGCTGCCACCCTGGGCGAACGCGCTGACGCCGGCGACCCGCGGCTCGGCGCCACGTGGCCACGGGCGCGTGGCACTGGGGATGACGATCGCCGACGGAAGGGTGCCGAGGTCGGGGTGGGGCCTGGTGAAGTGCAGGTTCCCGGGGATCTCCCCATGGTGCAGGCACAGCACCGTCTTGATCAGCCCGATCATGCCGGACGCGGCGAACAGGTGCGACACGTTCGTCTTGACGGCCCCCACCACCAGCGGACGGTCGACCGGCCTGCCGGGCAGCAACTCGGCCGCGAGCGCGCTCAGCTCGGCCGCGTCGCCCAGGGAGGTCCCGGTGCCGTGACTCTCCACGTACGTCGCGGTCCGAGCCGGGACCCCGGCGTCGTCGTACGCCGCGCGGATGTCCGCGCGCTGCGCGGAGACGGCGGGGATTCCGTATCCAGGCCCGCCCCCGTTGTGGTTGATCGCGCTGCCGCGCAGAACGGCGAGCACGCGGTCACCGTCCCGCTCCGCTTCGGCCAGGCGTTTGAGCACCACCACGCCACAGCCCTCGCCGATTCCGTAGCCGTCTGCACTGGCGTCGAAGGTCCGGCACCGGCCGTCCGGCGACAGCGTGCCCGACTCGGCGATGCCGGCGCCCGAGTGTTCGGCCATCATCAGGTTGACCGCTCCGACCAGTGCCGCATCGCACTCACGCGCCCGCAGGCTCCGTACGGCCATGTGCGTCGCCAGCAGGGCCGACGAACAACCGGCGTCGACGGTCAGGCTTGGGCCGCGCACACCCAGGAAGTAGGACATCCGGGCGCAGGCGGTGCTGTGGGAGTTGTTGACGACGGCGTGGTCGTGCCGTGGCGCCGTACCCAGCCGGGAGACACCCACCTGCCAGTAGTCGTGCGTGCCGAGAGTCAGGAAGACGCCCGTCGCGCTGCCCCGTACGGCCTCCCTCGGCATGCCGGCGTGCTCCAGGGCCTCCCAGGCCGTCTCCAGCAGGAGCCGCTGCTGCGGGTCGATGACGGCGGCCTCGCCCGGCGCGATGCCGAAGAACTCGTTGTCGAACCGGTCGACGTCATCCAGGTAAGCGCCGGGAAGCCCGGTCAGGTAACCGTCGGGCGGTACGCCGGGCTCGGCCGTCCTCCGGTCGAGCACGCCGACCAGGTCGGTGCCGTCCCGCAGAGCGCGCCAGAACTCGGCGGCTCCCCGGATCCGGCCGGGCAGGCGGCACCCGATCCCCACCACGGCGATCGGCACGGCACGGTCCTGCTCTGCGCGCTCGAGGCGGCCCTCCAGATCCTCGATGGTCGCCAGCGCGCGACCGAGCAACTCCCGGTGCGCCGGATCGATGTCCATACCAGTCCCTCCCCTCGCTGCCCGGGCCACCGGACGCCGCCGGTCAGCGGAGCCGCTCCAGCTTCTCGGCCAGCCTCCTGATCAGTTCGTCCTGTTCCTCCAGCGGGCCGTGCCCGTACGGCTCCGCTCCCGCCTCAGCGCGATGGGGCGCGTCCTCCCGCCTGGGCCCGCGCGGTGCGACCGTCGTCCCGGGGTCGCCCGGACCACCGAACGACTGGGGCGGCGACTCGGAATCGGCCGACACGGCATCCGGACGGCCGAAGGACGTGGCCAGTGGCCCGGGGCCGGCCGACACGGTGCCGGGACCGTAATAGGGCATCGCCGGCGGTTCGGCCAGGGCGACGGCCAGTTCCTCGACGGTCGGGTATTCGAAGACGAGGGTCGGCGGCACCTCGCGGCTGAGGCGTCCCTCGATCCTGCTGCGTAGTTCGACGCTCATCGCCGAGTCCAGCCCGAGTTCGAACAGGCCGACCCGCGTGTCGATCTCCTCCGGATCGTCGATCCGCAGTACGGCGGCGAGCTCCGCGCGCAGCATCCGGCGCAGGTCATCGACACCTTCGAGGCGGGCCGGGCGATCGGCCCCCGCGGCCCCGTCCACACCGTCAAGGCGGGCCAGGCGATCGGCTCCCGGGGTCCCGTTCGCGCCGGGGGCCATATCCGCCGTGCCAGTGAGTACAGCTGGCACCGAACCGGTGACCGGAACGGCGCCGCCGCGGATCGGTGCCGGACTCTCGCCCGGCGGCCCGGTCGCCGGCTCGGCCGCCACCGGCCCAGCCATACCCCCCACCGGCCCAACCGTGCCCGTCACCAGCTCAGCCGTGCCCGTGACCGGCCAGGCGGTTTCAGCCACAGAGGGAGCCGAATCAGCCACCGACCGAGCTGTGCCCGCCACCAGCCCAGCCGTATCCGTCACCAACCGAGCTGTGCCCGCGACCGAGTCGAGCACAGGGACGGCCCGGCCGGACCGGTAGGTGGCCGCGAGCACCGGCCAGTCGACGGCCGCCACGGCGCGGTGGGTCACGTCGCCGGCGAGCAACGAGCCGAGGATCGCCAGACAGGCGTCCGGCGGCATGGGGCGGAACCCGTCGTCGCCGACGAGGTCGACGTCGAGCGAGTCCGGCATGCCCCAGGCGCCCCAGCCGACGCTCAGCGTCTGATCACCGGTACGGGAGCGCTCGTGTGCCAGGGCGTCCAGGAAGCCGTTGGCCGCGGCGTAGTGCCCGCCCAGCCGCCATCCCAGGCACGCCGCCGCCGAGGAGAAGTAGACAAGACGGGACACACTACGCCCGGTGCACAGCCGGTGCAGCAGCCAGCC
>NZ_JBFAMX010000836.1:0-3580 GCF_040659615.1 Nonomuraea sp. NPDC049784 | reverse complement strand
TGCCGCTGGGCGGAGGCGACGGTCGCCTCGGCGGCAGCGCGGAACGTGGTGTCCTTGGCGAAGTCGAACTGCGCGTCGATGATGATCGTCCCGGCCTGCCTGTCGCCCAGCTTGGCGCGGATCTCGTAGAGCGCCGCCGACCAGATCTCGCCGTCCGCGTGCACCTCGCCGACCAGGTCCTCGGGGTAGTGCTTGATACCGTCGAGACGGCGCAGGCAGTGCGGGGCGGCGGCGGTGTAGGGGACGGAGTCCCAGTCCGCGACGCAGGCTTCCGGGGTCTTCGTGGGCACGCCCGCCTTCCAACTGGTCACCGCGACGGCGAGGTAGTCGCCGAACGCCTCGCCGATCGCGCCCGATTCCAGGGTGGTGCCGAACCCGGTGACCTGCCCGTCCTGCACCGAGTGCCCGTACTCGTGGACGATCACCTCGGCGTCCTCGGCATCGTCCACGCCGCCCTTGCCGAGGGTGATGTTGGCTTTGTCGTCCCTGAAGAAGGAGTTGTCGCCACCGTACTGGTTGATCCGTAGCTCGATCTGGCGCTGGTTGACCGGACGCAGCCGCGAGCCGAAGCCGAGCGCCTGGATGTACTGCTGCGCGGTGGTCACCCAGTAGTAGCCCATCACCTGCTCGAACTGGTCGCTGTCGCGGTGCCAGGCGGGGAAGGCGCCGCTGCCGGCCTGGGCCGCCTTGCCGGTCTCGCTCTTGACTCGGACGTAGCGACCGGTGAGCGTCCCGGAGCCGTCGAGGTCGGTGAGGGTGACCGAGCGGTAGGCGGTGGCCAGGGCGGCGCTGTCGCGGTCCTTGTCGTCGGTGAGAGTCTCGTCTCCGGTGCTTTGGACGGGGTTCGGGAAGAACACGGTGGCGGTGGGATCGGCGGCCGCCCGCGCGGTGCCGGGTACGGCGAGCGCGGCCAGGGCGGCGACGGCGAGACATGCGACACGGACGCGGTGGCGGGGGGTGTTCACGGGTGCTGCTCCTCGGCGCGGGGGACGATCACCGCAATCTAGCGGTATGACCCCGTTTCCGTCACCGTCCATGACAGGCGCCAAACCGCACGGCGGCGCCGCCCTCCTACGCAAGCTACCTCGACGGCCTGACCCTGCGCGTGTACCCAGGACCGGACGGCAAGACCACTCTCACGGTCACCGACCACGCCTCCGGCGAGCCCACACTGTTCACCATCGCCCGCTCCGGCGGCGAGGTCTCGGTCTCCTCCCCCCTCACCGCCGGGTGGACCTACGAACTCGCCTGACGAAATGTTCTTCGTGCCGCGATGGCCCCAGAGCAGTTCGGGCGCTTTTGCCTTATATGATCCGCTTCATCATGTATGCGCTTCCACGTCCCCATTAATAGGCCGGAGACCCATCTGCATGGACCTCGCTACGCGCCGGCGCCGGCAGTCGCTGTTCTTGTTCTTCTTTCTCCCAGGAATCGCGTTGTCGTCGTGGGTGACCCGCACTCCGGACATCCGCGACCGGCTGGAGGCGTCCACCGGCCAGATGGGCCTGGTGCTGTTCGGCCTGTCGGTCGGCTCCATGATCGGGATTCTGTGCTCGGGACGTCTCGTCTCGCGTTACGGGACCAGGCCTGTCATGGGTGTGGGAACCGTACTGATCGTCGTGAGCATGGCCGTCGTCAGCGTCGGCAGTCTCGTGTCGTCCGCGCCGTTGGTCATGGCGGGCCTGTGTGCGTTCGGCCTGGGCATGGGATCAGGTGAGGTCGCCGTCAACGTCGACGGCGCCGACGTCGAACGGATCACCGACACGACGACGCTGCCCACCCTGCACGGCTGCTTCAGCCTGGGCACCGTCATCGGCGCATGCGCAGGCATCGCCGCCACGGCCGTCCGCCTCCCGGTGCACGTGCATCTGGCGGCGGTCACCCTGATCGCCGCCGCGATCTTCTGGTACGCCTTCCGCTCCATCCCCGCGGGCACCGGAATCCTCGCACCGGACCAGGCCGGCACCGGCGCCGGCCACCCGAGGCCGAGAGTCTGGAAGGACCGCAAACTCCTCCTGATCGGTGCGATCGTCCTGGCGATGGCCCTGGCCGAGGGATCGGCCAATGACTGGCTGCCGCTGCTCATGGTGGACGGACACGGCCTGGACGCCGCATTCGGATCCCTCGTCTACACGGGGTTCGCCGCCGCCATGACCATCGGCCGTTTCGGCGGCACGTTCTTTCTCGACCGCTTCGGCCGGACCGCCGTCGTGCGGGCCAGCGCCGTCTCGGGAGCGCTGGGCCTGATCCTGGTGATCTTCTCGGACAACGCCGTGCTGGCCGGAGCGGCGGTTCTGTTCTGGGGCCTCGGCGCCTCTCTGGGCTTCCCCGTCGCGCTGTCCGCTGCGGGAGAATCGGGACCGGAACAGACCGCCCGCGTCAGCCTGGTGGCCACGATCGGCTATGTCGCCTTCCTCGTGGGCCCACCCGGCCTCGGCTTCCTCGGCGACCACTGGGGCCTGCGCTCGGCCATGCTGGTGGTGCTCGCCTTCGTCGCCTCCGCCGTCTTCCTGGCTCCTGCCGTCGACACACGCGGCCGTGTTTCAGCCGGTCCTCGCACGTACGCGGGTTAGTCATCGGAGGATGCAACCGTCATTTCATGACATTCGCAGGTCCAGCGGACGGACGGCACCCGGCAATCATCCGATGTCTGCTCTTGACCGGCGGGGTGGAGAAACCTTAACGTTCCGCCGTATGGAGCTCGCTAATCTCTCCCAGAGGCAGTTGTCAGGACAGTCCGCGGACGGCCTGGTCGAGGTGGCGTTCACGGTGAACGGAACGGCCGAGCGGCTCCGTGCGGACCCACGGACGACGCTGCTCGACACCCTGCGGGAGCGGCTGGAGCTGACCGGCACGAAGAAGGGCTGCGACCGCGGGCAGTGCGGGGCCTGCACCGTGCACGTGGACGGCAGACGGGTGCTGTCGTGCCTGACCCTCGTGGCCACGATGGACGGCCGGGAGGTCACCACGATCGAGGGCCTGGCCGAGGGCGATCGGCTACACCCGGTGCAGCGGGCGTTCATCGACTGCGACGGATTCCAGTGCGGATTCTGCACGTCGGGGCAGATCATGTCGGCGGTGGCCGTGCTGCGCGAGGGGCATGCGAAGACTGACGCGGAGATCCGCGAGGCCATGTCGGGCAATGTCTGCCGCTGCGGCGCCTACCCGTACATCGTCGAGGCCGTGAAGCAGGCGAGGTCCTGATGCGCGCGTTCGGCTTCGCCGCGCCCCGCGGCATCGACGACGCCCTCCGTCTGGCCGGGGACGCCTCGGCCTTCCTCGCCGGCGGCACCACGCTGGTCGACCTGATGAAGCTCGATGTGCTCGCCCCCGAGCAGGTCATCGACATCAACCGCCTCCCGCTGCACGGGATCCGGCTCGGGCCGGACGGCCTGCGCATCGGCGCACTTGAGCGGATGGAGGACATCGCCCGCCACGACGCCGTCGCGACCCGGTACCCGCTCATCTCGCAGGCGCTGCTCCTCAGCGCGTCACCGCAGCTGCGCAACATGGCCAGCATCGGCGGCAACCTCCTGCAGCGCACCCGCTGCGGCTACTTCCGCGACGTGGCGACGCCGTG
>NZ_JBFAMX010000835.1:0-3586 GCF_040659615.1 Nonomuraea sp. NPDC049784 | reverse complement strand
ACGGTGGCCTGGTTTCAGAAGGCGATGGCCGCGAGTGCCGGCGTACCCGCCTGAGCTGCCGCCATCTCTGGCCACAGAATGCACCAGCGAGGAGGTGCGGCGGGAGGTGGTGGAGCTCATGGACCGGATGACGGACATCCCGGCCCTCCTCACCGACCACCGGCTCGACCTGCTCGCCTGGAACCGGCTGGCCGACGCGCTCTTCCCGGGCCTCTGCCGCCCTGGCGCCAACCTGGCCAGGTACAACTTCCTCTCCGAGCCCGGTGTCTATGCGGACCGCGAGGAGGTGCTCCGGGCCACGGTCGGGCAGCTCCGCCTCGCCACCGGCCGCCACACCGACGACCCGGCGCTGACCGCCCTGATCGGCGAGCTGTCGGTACACAGCCCGCGCTTCCGCACCCTCTGGGCCGGTCGCGTCGTCAAGGAGCGCGCCAACGGGGTCAAGCGGTTCACGCATCCGGTGGTGGGCGAGCTGGTGCTGCGTTATGAGACGTTCGAGCTGCCGGGTGGATCGGGGCAGCGGCTCAGCCTGCTCCATCCCGAGCCGGGCGGCACCAACGAGGAGTCGCTGCGGCTGCTCGCTTCGTGGTCGGCTTAGTAAGGGGTCGGCCTAGTAGGTGGGGGCGGTGCGGAACGCCTCGATGAGGTGCGCCCGTACCCTGGCCACCGCGGGTCTCGCCAGCGCGCCCGAGCGGACGGCCAGGTAGCCGGTGTTGATCGGCGCCTCGTCGGGCTCGGCCAGCGTCACCAGCGTGCCAGCCGCCAGGTCGCGGCGGCACAGGTAGGCGGGCAGGACGGAGACGCCCATCCCGGCCCTGACGGCGCTGAGCACACCGCGCAGGTCGGGGATGACGACCTGGGCCGCCATCGCGGGCCGGCGGCCGAACACGGTCCGCCAATAGCGGCGCACGATGGGCAGATCCTCGGCGTAGGCCACCAGCGGAACCCCCGCGAGCTCCCTCGGCCCGGTGCCGGGAAGCGCCAGGGAGGGGGCGGCGACCAGCAGGAACTCCTCGTCGTAGACCGGGTCCGCCTGCACGCCGCGCACCCGGGGCCGGATCGTGGAGAGCACCAGGTCCAGCCGCCCGGCCGCGAGGTCGGCCAGGAGGTCGTCCGACAGTCCGAGCGTGGTCCGCAGCCGCAGCCCGGAGCGCACCAGCGGCGCGAGCATCGGCATCACCTCCTCGCACAGGAACTCGGCGGGCCCGCCCAGGTGCACGGCCGCGTCCGAGGGCAGCTCCGACTCCACCACCTCGTCCAGCGCGTCGAGCGAGGGCGCCACCCGGCGGGCCAGCTCGTCGGCGGCGGGCGTGGGCGCGACCCCGCGCGCCAGCCGGTCGAACAGCGGCCGGTCCAGCACCGACTCCAGCGTCCTGATCTGCGCGGTCACGGCCGGTTGCGACAGGCGGAGCGTCTGCGCGGCGGCCGTGATGGACCCGGTCCTGTGCACCGCGAGGAACGTCCGCAGCAGGTCGAGTGAGAGTGACGACATATCACTATTCTGATGCCTCAGACGATATTCTGTTATTTGTGCTGATGGCTCTGCGGAGCGATGCTGTGAGGCATGAGCAAGCGCATCCTGATAGTTCTGACCAGCCACGACGACCTCGGCGGCGTCGAGCCGACCGGCTACTACGTGCCGGAGGCCGCCCACCCTTGGGAGATCTTCCGCAAGGCCGGATACGAGGTGGACGTCGCCAGCATGCGGGGCGGACAGCCGCCCCAGGACGGGTTCGACCCGGATGACGAGGCCCAGGTGGCCTTCGTCGCCTCCGTCGAACAGCAGGGCACCGGCCGCCTGGCCGAAGCCGACCCCTCCCGCTACGACGCCGTGCTCTACGCCGGAGGCCACGGCACCATGTGGGACTTCCCCGACGATCCCGACGTCATCCGCGTGGGGCGCGAGGTGTACGAGCGGGGCGGCGTGGTGGCGGCGGTCTGCCACGGTCCGTCCGCACTGGTGAACCTGGCCCTGTCCGACGGCTCCTATCTGGTGGCGGGCAAGCGGGTGGCGGCGTTCACAAACGAGGAGGAGAAGCTGCGCGGCGTGGCCGACGTGGTGCCGTTCCTGCTGGCGGACAAGCTGCTGGAGCGGGGCGCCCAGCACGAGCCGGGCGCGAACTGGCAGCCCCAGGTCGTGGTGGACGGCCGCCTGGCCACCGGCCAGAACCCGGCCAGCGCCGCGCCCCTCGCGGAGCGCGTACTCGAGGTTCTCGCCGAACGGCGGGTCTGAGGAGCGCAATCGCCGCCGGACGGCGGTTGTGTGTCGTGGCCTGGGCTTCGAGTATCAAGGGGTAGCCTCCGTAGATGGGAGATCTCATGGCTTTCCACCCCAACCTCGATCCGGAGATCCGCGCCGCGCTCGAACGGACGCCCCTCCCGACGTTCGATATGGCGAATATGTCGCCCGAGGAGCTGCCCGGGCATCGGGCGCAGGTCAACGCCTTCCTCGCCGCCGCGCCGCCCGCCGACACGGACGTGGTGATCGAGGACCGCTATGCGCCGGGCCCCGAGGGCGCCCCCGACGTGCGGGTACGGATCTACCGCCCGGCACAGGACGGCGAGGGGCGGCCGGGGCTCTACTGGATCCACGGTGGTGGGATGATCATCGGCACGCCCGAGATCGACGAGGCGATGATGATCGGCTACGTCGAGGCGCTCGGGTGTGTGGCGGTCTCCGTCGACTACCGGCTGGCGCCGGAGAACCCGCATCCCGCTCCGGTCGAGGACTGCTACGCGGGGCTGGTGTGGACGGCAAAGTCGGCGGGCGAGCTGGGCATCGACCCGGACAGGATCGCGGTCGGCGGCGCCAGCGCGGGCGGCGGGCTGGCCGCGGCCACCGTGCTGCTGGCCCGCGACAGGGGCGGCCCCGACGTCGCGTTCCAGCTGCTCGTCTGCCCGATGCTGGACGACCGCAACATCACCCCGTCCAGCCACGAGTTCACCGAGGCCGTGGTGTGGGACCGGACCGCGAACCTCTTCGGCTGGACCGCCCTGCTGGGCGACCGCATCGGCACCGACGACGTGCCCCCGTACGCCGCCCCCGCGAGGGCCACGGACCTGGCCGGCCTGCCACCGGCGTTCATCGACGTCGGCGAGCTGGAGGTGTTCAGGGACGAGGACATCGACTACGCGCTGCGGCTGTCGCAGGCGGGGGTGTCCACCGAGTTTCACCTCTATCCGGGGGCCTTCCACGGGTTCGACGGGATGGTCCCAGACACCGAGCTCAGCAAGCGGGCGCGGGCGGGCCGGCTGGCCGCGCTCAAGCGCGCGTACCGGCTCTGAGGTTCGCGCGGAGCCGTACCAGGGCGAGGGCCAGGTGGGCGCGGAGGCGTCCGGCCGGGTCGGCGAGCGAGAAGCCCAGCGCGGACTCGGCCCGGGCGATGCGCGCGGCCATCGAGCTGTGGTGCAGGTGCACGGCGGTGGCCGCGCCGCGTACCGAGCCCGCCAGACAGAGCGCCCGCACCGCCGTCATGGCTTCGTAGCCGAGCCGCTCCATCGCCCGGACGTCGGCCAGCCCCGCGACAGCCGGCTCAGGGAGGTCGGCGAACAGGGCCAGGGCGCCCAGGTCCGACCAGCGCATCAC
>NZ_JBFAMX010000834.1:0-3589 GCF_040659615.1 Nonomuraea sp. NPDC049784 | reverse complement strand
CGCTGCTCCGAGTCGACCGCCAGCACCCGCAGCTCGCCCGCCTCGATCTGCGCGCGCAGCTCGGCGACGGTGTCGATGCCGGCCGTGGCGGCGCCGCTGAGCAGCAGGTTCATGGACTCGCCGCCGCCAGCCGTGGGCACGAAGTTGACCTCCTTGGCGGCGATGTTCCTGCCCTTGGCCAGCCCGGCCACCGTCATCTGCCCCGGCCCGCCGAGCGAGCCGCCCGTCCACTTGACGCTGTGGGGCTTGGCCTCCATCGCGTCCAGCAGCGACTTCAGATCCTTGTACGGGGACTTCTTCGCCACCACGATCGCACTCGGCCCCCGGCTCAGCCCGGCCACGGGGGTGAGCGTGGACAGGTCGACCGGCGACTTGTTGTTCACGATGCCGCCCAGCATGGTCACGCTGTCCATGACCATGAGCTCGTACGGGTCGCCCTTCTTCTTGGCGAACTGGGCAAGCCCGATCGTGCCGCCCGCGCCCGGCACGTTCGTGACCGTGGCGTTCACGCCGGTCACCTTGCACTCGCTGAGCGAGCTGGCGATGCCGCGCGCCCGTGTGTCCCAGCCGCCGCCCGGGCTGCCCGGCGCCATGATCGACAGGGGCTTGCTGGGATAGCCGCCGCCCGAATCGGTGGCCTCGCCCACGGCGCAGCCGGTGAGGGTCAGGGCTGCCGTGACGGCGGCCAACAGCTTGGTCTTCAAGATGACTCCCGGGGGGTGAGGATCGATGCGAAGAAGTCCTTGACCGGCTCGAGCACGAGCATCGGGTCGTGGCCCACGCCGGGCACCACGTCGAACCGCACGGCGATCCCGTGCGCCTCGAAGTTGTCGCGCAGCGCTCTGAGCCGCTCGATGCGGGTGGTCCCGTGGGCGTCGGCGCCGTCCATCCAGTTGGAGCCGCCCTGGTTGTTGATCTCCCAGGTCTCCACGTCCGCGCTGCCCACCACCATCTGCACCGGTACGTCGCGCAGCTCCTCCACCCTGGGAGCGCTGCCGAACTCCTCCTCGAACCCCTTCAGCCCGATCCACCACGGGCTGCTCTGGTCGATGTACGTTATCCGCCCGGGTGCACCGATTGACAATCCGGCGAGCCGGTCGGCGTGCAGGTAGGCGAACCGGTGCACGAACTGGCCGCCGCCGGAGAACCCGTGCAGCAGGAACCGCTCGGTCCGTACGTTGAAGCGCTCGCCCACCTCCTCGACCATGGCCAGCAGCGCGTGGTCGAAGCGGATGTCGCCGTACTTGAGGAACTTGAAGTTGTGCAGGTCGTGCGGGTCGGCGCCGATGCCGGCGGGGAAGAGCGGGGCCAGCACGAGGCAGCCGTGCTCCTCGGCCCACTCGGCGAAGTTGTCCCGGTACTGCGGTCCGCGCCGTCCCGTGCCGTGCTGCAGGACGACCAGAGGCGGGGGAGCGCCGTGCAGGTCGTGCGCGGACGGCACGTACAAGCAGTAGGAGAATCGCTGGTCGTATCTCGACGCGAAGACGGTCGTCGCGCCCGCCGAATAGAACTCGGTCGGATGCTTGACCACGTGCAGTGCCTCAGCCATGAGCCGACAGCCTGGGCAAACACCAAGGGACTCTCAAGAAGATTGACGCGAACGCGGTAATGTGCAGGGTGGCCGTCACGCTCCTCCTCGACTCCCCCGGCACAGGATCCGTCAGCGTTCAGCAGTCTCCGCTGGCCGAGCTCTGCGCCTGCCTGCACGCCCTCGATGAGCCCGGCCACCACCCCGGCAGCGCCGGCTGGGTCGCCAGGGCGCACGCCGAGCTGGACAGCGGGCTGCTGGTCACGGCCGCCGCCTGGGCGCCGCTCTGGAGCGCCTTCCGCGCCCGCTACCTGCTTCCGCTGTCCGCTGGACCAGGGCGCACGCTGGCGGGCGAGCTGCGGGAGGTGGCCGAGCTGCCCATCGGCGACTTCGTGGCCATGACCGTGCAGGCCCTGATCGGCAAGAACGACACCGAGCTGGCGCCCAGGCTCAGCGAGGAAGTGCTGCAGCGGCTGCGGCTGATCTCCTCCAGCCGCATGGAGATCGGTGCCCGGCTGCGTGCCGATCCCGAGGCGTTCCGTGGCGAGCTGCTCGACTTCCTCACCGCGTTCGCCGCCGCGTCCTTCGACGCCGAATGGCCCGCGCTGCGCCCGGCCCTCGACCGTGACCGCGCCGAACGGGTGCGCGACCTGCACAGGCGCGGCGCACTGGTGCTGGCCGACCTTCCGACCACGTCCATCACGTCGACCACGCGGAAGCCGCTGCGGGTGGTGTTCGACAAGCTCTACAACGCCACCGCCCGCGTGGACGAGGCGCGGCCCCTGCCTGCTCGTGCCGACCGTCCACGGCCGGCCGCACTTCGTGATCAAGCACTATCCCGGCTACCCGGTCGTCATCCAGTACAGCGCCGACGGGGCCGCCACACCGACGCTTGAGACGGCCAGGCGCCGGCTCGCCGCGCTCCAGGACCCGACCAGGCTGCGGCTCGCGTACGCGATCTTGCGTAACCCGGTCGCCACCTCCGAGCTGGCCACCCAGCTCGGCATGAGCGCGCCACAGGTCTCCCGGCACCTACGCAGGCTCAGGGAGGCGCAGCTCGTCCACACCCACAGGCGCGGCTCGGTCGTCTACTACCAGCTCGACGCCGACGCCGTCGAACGCCTCGGGCCCGACCTGCTCTCCGTCCTGTACCGGTGACGAGGCCTGCTCCCGGTCTTGCGCCTGGACGGCGCCCTCCCGCACACCGACCTCTCCTTTCAGGGCTTCTGCTCCCAAAGGACCCCGGCCGGAGTGTGGTGGGAGGCCGGGCAGTGGCCTATCCGCCGCTCGATGTCGCCGAGGGAGAGGGTGAAGGAGGCGGGGCGGCCGCCGCCACCGGCATGCCGGGGAAGGCCGGGGGCTGGGCGGGGCGGAAGGCGTACGAGCGGGTCACGGCCTCCTGCATGGCCAGCGCGGCATAGCGGCGCAGCGTGACGTCCTGCGCGGCGGCCAGCTCGAGATAGGCGGCCGTGACGCCGCTCTCCAGGTGCACCGCCAGCTTGACGGCCAGCGCCTGGTCGGCGGGGAAGAACGGCAGCGCGTAGGAGGCATCGGGCTCGGCCGGCCGGCCGCCCCGCGCCGTGATGAACGTGCGCAACTGGTCGCGGCGCGTCCGGTGGGCGTCGAAGGCCGCGCTGATCCTGGCCCGCAGCGACCCCGACGTCCGTGCTCCCAGCAGCCCGTAGGCGAACAGCACCGCGTGCTCGGCCGCCAGCGCCTTGCGTAGTTTCTCGATGTCGTCGGGGCTCACAGCGACCTCGGCAGGGCGACGGCGTGGGCGGCCTCGCAGGCCCCGATGCTGGCGATCAGCTGTGCCACCCCGGGCGAGACATAGGTGTTTGATCGTCGGAGGTGTCTGATGGGCGATACCCGAGCTCAGGCGGCCGGTCAGGCGCTCATGATCGCCGAACGTCTCCTGGACCCTGAGGCGATCGTCGCCGCCGCCCCCGAACGGCCAGGTGCGTGCCTGCAGAGCCTGGCTGGCACGGCGCTCCTGCACGCCCGCCTGGCCTACGCCGACCCTCGTTTCGAGAGGGCGGCCCACGCTCACTGGGCGGCCGC
>NZ_JBFAMX010000833.1:0-3597 GCF_040659615.1 Nonomuraea sp. NPDC049784 | reverse complement strand
ATCGGGTCGGCGCCCAACCCCGGCGGCGCCACTGTCGCGCTGGCAAGCGACAGCCCCAGCGTCAGCGTCCCCGCCACCGTTACCATCCCGGCGGGAAGCCCCGGCGCGGCGTTCCCCATCACCGTGGGGGGCATGATCCCGGCCGACCGGGTGGCACACCTCACCGCCACCTGGAACGGGCAGAGCGTCACGTCCACCCTCTACTTCTGAGCCCCCGGCACCCCGGGCGCGGCCACCACCTGCCGCGCCCGGGGTGCACCCGGCCAGCTCCATCCCGGATCATGGGGAAAGGACTGTGGCGGTTACGGGTCACATCACTATTACAGGCGTGCCAAGGGTCCGCGTTCCGACGCTCTACACGATGGTCGAACGGGCCAAGGAGCGGATGCGGCGCAAGCCGGCCGAGCCCAAGCACGAGGCGAAGGTCCTGACCCCGGCCTCCTGATCGGGACCCGCCGAAGCGCCCGTACGGTCTGGTGCCGTGGGGGCGCTTCGGCGGGTCAATGGCGGGCCTGGCGGGGAGGTGCCCGCACGGCACCAGGCCCGTCACACCTCGGGAAGCGCCAGTAGAAATCTACTTAGTAAAGGCAGTGGGACGTAGGCGGCGGCTCCTTGTCGTGCCCGCGCCGCGCCCGCCCATACGTCGGCCGCTGGACCCGGCCTCAGGCCATCTCGGGGAAGTCGGTCTCGGTGGTGCCGATCGCCTGGGTCACGGACGGTCGGGTCGTACGCACATAGCCGTACCAGGCCAGCGCCACCAGAACCGTGGCCAAGAAGGCGAGAACCACGGCGTTCAGCGGCCACTGCGGCCACGGGACAACGTTGACCCAGAACACGTAGGCCATCCCGGCCACCGACACCACCACGCAGGGCCACAGCAGCGGCAGCCGTACCCCCTCGCGGCGCAGGAAGATTGGCGCGGCCAGCGCGACGACCGCATAGGCGATCATGTAGCCGTAGGTGCCGTAGGTGTCGATGTTGACTACGATCTCCATGCCGTCCACGCCGAGCGCGAACAGGATCGCGGTGAGCAGCACGACCCCGGGCGCGACGGCCAGGATGGCGCGGTGCGGCGTCTGCTGGGTGCGGTGGGTCCGGCCGAGCGAGGCGGGCAGTACGCCCTCCTTGCCCATGACGAACACGATCCGACCGATGACGTTGATCGGCGCGACCACCACGGCGAAGAACGACGCGGTGACGCCGAGGCTGAGCACCGGCCTGATCCAGTCGGGCAGTCCGGCGGCCTTGGCCAGCTCGTCCAGCGGGTTCGCGCTCGCGCCCAGGTCGCCGAGCGCGTGGAAGCCGGCGACCTGCACGTAGGAGGCGAAGACGTAGAGCAGGCCGACGCCGAACGCGCTCCACATGATGGCCCGCGGGATGGCCTTGAACGGGTCCTTGGCCTCCCGGCCGAGCGCGTCGGAGCTGGAGAAGCCGACGAAGCCGAGGATGCCCAGCACCATGCCGACCGCGATGCCGTGCGGGGAGGCGTCCGAGAGCGTCAGCTGGGTGGTGTCCACGACCGGGCCGCCACCCCAGAAGAGCACCACGACCAGCATCAGCGTGATGATCGTGATGGAGATGATCTCCAGGATGAGCGAGATCCTGGCCGACAGCCGGATGCCCCAGACGGTGAACAGCGTGGCCAGCGAGCCGATCACGACGGCCAGCACCACGTTCCATCCCGTGCCCTCGATCGGCAGCCCGATCTGCGACAGGAAGATGGTGAAGTGGTAGACGGCCCCGCCGAGCGAGCCGGCCGCGATGCCGAAGCAGCCGATGATGAGTGTGACGCCGGTGAGGTAGGCACCGAAGGGCCCCAGGCCCTGCGCGGCGTAGTTGTAGAGCGAGCCCGCCGAGGCGCGCCGCTTGGCGAACTGGGCGATGCAGTAGCCGACGGCCAGGATCACGATCGTGGCCAGTGTGAACGACAGCCACGAGGCGTTGCCCGAGCTGGCATAGATGCCGGCCACGCTGAAGGCGATGACCGCGCTCGGCGCGATGTTGGCGATTGCCTGGGCGACGACCTCGCCGGCCGACATCGCGCCCTTCCTGAGGCCGTCTTCGGCCTGCTGCACGGGTGTCTGGGTCATGGGGGATGTCTCCTCAGGGGATCAGGAGGGTTCGCAACGCCTCGCCGCTGGCCAGGGCTTCCAGCGCGAGGGGAGCTTCGTCGAGGGCGGCGCGGCGGCTGACCAGCTGGTCGAGCCGGAGCAGGCCGTCCATGTAGCGGTCGACCAGCGCCGGGATGTCGATCGCTGGGCGGACGCTGCCGTAGTTCGAGCCGAGGATGCGCTGGTCGGCCTCGGCCAGCACGAGCGGGTCGAAACGGGCCAGGGTGCCCTTGGGCGGCAGCCCGACCGCGACGGCCGCGCCGCCCAGGCCGAGCATCTTGATCGCGGCCTCCAGGGTGGACTGGTGGCCCACCGCGTCGAAGGCGTAGTCGACGCCGTCGGGCAGCAGGTCGCGCAGCGCCTCGACGTTGTCCTCGGCCGGTAGCTGGTCGGTGGCGCCGAGCGCGGCGGCCAGGGCGGTCTTCTCCGGCCTGGTGTCGATGGCGATGATCCGCTCAGCGCCTGCCAGCTTGGCGCCCTGCACGACGGACAGTCCGACGCCGCCGCAGCCGATCACGGCCACCGTGCTGCCTGGCACCACCGCGGCGGTGTTGGTCACGGCGCCCACCCCGGTCGCGACCGCGCAGCCGACTAGCGCCACGGTGTCGAGCGGAGCGTCGTCACGGACCTTGACCGCGCCGGAGGCGGGCACCACGGCCTCCTCGGCGAAGGACGAGACGCCCAGATAGTGGAAGACGGTCTCGCCGCTGCGGCTGAGCCTGCTGGTGCCGTCCTGCAGCACGCCGCCTGGGGCCACGACGTTGGCCGCGACCTGGCAGCGGGCTTCGTGGCCGGACCGGCAGTACCGGCATCGGCCGCAGGGGGCCACCCACGACAGCACCACGTGATCGCCCTCGGCCAGGCTGGTGACGCCCGGCCCGAGCGCGGTGACGACGCCGGAGCCCTCGTGGCCCATCACCAGGGGAGCCTGGACGTCCCACTCGCCGCGCCGGACGTGGAGGTCCGATCCGCACACCCCGGCGGCGGCGATCTTCACCCGTACCTCGCCCGGACCGGGCGGGGCCAGGTCCACGTCCTGGATGGTGACGGGGGACTCGGCCGACTCGAATAGCGCGGCTCGCACCTGACCTCCTCGATAGGGCCGGGAACAGGGAAGATGTCACCCGGCGTTACGCAACGTGATGGCCATGGTATGAATTGGCGCATTGATGCGGCATGTGGCCAAACGTCCATTGAATGGTGATAAGGGCGACGATTGGCTATGTTGGAGACGGTCGGGGACGTCGCGCAGCGGTTCCGGCTGCGCGTGCTGTCCGGCGATTCCGCGCTCGACCGGCCCATCCGCTGGACCCATCTGTCAGAGCTCACCGACCCCACCCCGTGGCTGCAGGGGGGCGAGCTGCTGCTGACCGTCGGTCTCACCCTCGACGACCCCGCCGGCCAGTGTGCCTATGCCGAACTACACCGTGCCCACTCCCCCGCGGCCGTCCGGTACCGCACAGGCCTGGAGTACGTGCGCACGGTG
>NZ_JBFAMX010000832.1:0-3598 GCF_040659615.1 Nonomuraea sp. NPDC049784 | reverse complement strand
TGCGGGGCGTGGTTGGCCCCGGCCGCCTGCCGGTAGGCCATGTGGCCGCCGAGGTAGCCGCCGAGCCCGGCCATCCCGAGCCCGGCCATGGTCAGGGTGCGGCCCGCCCGCTCATGCCCGCGCACCCGGGCCAGCAGGGAGGCGGTGAACAGGCCGAGCGCGGTCACGTTGGACAACATGTGGACGAAGCCCACCCGCTGCTGCTCGCGGTGGAGAGAGGACCAGTCGGTCAGCCCGGCCGCCGCAGTCGGCAGCGCGTTCGCGATGCCGGTGGCGAGCAGCACGCGCGTGGCCTTCGGCTCGCCCCCGGCCAGGTCGAGCACGGCCGCGGAGAGCCAGCAGCCCAGGCTGACCGTGGCCAGCGGCGGGTGCAGCGGCTTGCCTGTGGGAACACCGTGCAGCAGATCGCGTAGCAGGCCAGGGCGGATGCGCTGGCGTACGGCCTTGGCCAGCACCCTGACCGGCGTGTCGAAGGTCTTGGTCTTCTCGAGCCGATCGGCGAGGGCGACCGGCCCGGCGAGACCCCGCAGCTGCCGACGTTTCGCTCGCACTTCCTCTTTCACGACAAGTCCCCTACCCCACCCATGTGGGGATCACTCGGACAGGTGTCCCCTGGCCACGGAGAGTTCGACCAGTTCGAGGGCGTACACGCCGAGCGACGGCGAGCCCTCCTCGATGATCCGCACCTTCTCCCTGACCTGGGCGGCCTTGACCTTGAACAGCGGCCACGTGCCACCCTCGGTGTGGTGGTTGGCCAGGATCGGGGCGAAGCGGTCGAGCGCCTTGGCGAATCTGGCCTCCGGCGTCTTCCTGGCCTCGAACTCGTCCCACAGCTCCCGTATCCACCTGGTCTGGTCGGGGGGCAGCAGGCCGAAGATGCGGTCGGCGGCGGCGCGCTCGGCGTCGGCCTGCACGGCCACCTCCACCGGGTCGTAGATGAACGTGTCACCGGCATCGATCTCGACCAGGTCGTGCACCAGCAACATGGCGACAACCCGCTGGAGATCGGTCCCCGGCGGGGCATGCTCGCCGAGGACCATCGCCAGCGTGCCCACGTACCAGGAGTGCTCTGCGGTGTTCTCCCGCCGCGAGCCGTCTATCAGGTGGTTGCGGCGGATGATCCGCTTCAACTTGTCGATTTCGATGGCGAAGGCGATCTGGGCGTTCAGGCGGTCCTCTTCTGGCGCGATAGTCACGCGCGACACCCTATTGTGCGATGATCACCCCAGTTGGTGAAATCGTGACCGGAACTCCGTTGAACACCGCGTTACCACTTGGAACGTCGATGGCGGATTCGTCCGTGAGCGTGTTGACGCTGACCCCCGCGTGCTCGGCGGCCACGCTCTGTGTGGTGCCCGCGTGCCCCCATCCGTGCGGCAGGCTGACCACGCCCGGCATGATCGTGTCGGTCGGTTCGAGCGGCACCGTGAGCTCCCCTGTCGCGGAGCGGACCACCGCCTCGCCGTCGAGCCCGAGCCTGGCCACATCGGCCGGGTTGATCTGCAACGTGCAGGTGTTGCTGCCGCCGACCAGCGGGCCGACGTTGTGCAGCCAGCTGTTGTTGGAGCGCAGGTGGCGCCGCCCGATCAGGACGATCTCCGGCGGCTCCTCGTCCAGCTTGGCGCGCAGCCGCTCGACGTCCTCGATGAGCTGCGGCGGCGCCAGCTCGATCAGCCCGGAGTGGGTCTTCAGCACCTCGCCCAGCCTGGGCTCCAACGGGCCCAGGTCCAGGCCGTGCGGATTGTCGAGCAGCTTGCGCAGCGACAGGTCGCCCTTGCCGGCCCACTCGCCGTAGGGGCCGAGCCTGAGCATGAGGTCGAGCCGGCGCTCACTGCCCGTCTCGCCGTCCAGCGCGGCGCGCAGCTCCGCCACGTCCCGCCCCTCGATGCCCGAGCCGGGCGTCTCGGTGGCCTTGCGCAGCGTCTCGCCGATGACGAACTCGTCCAGGTCCCCTTCGAGGCCAGAGGCGATCATGGCCAGCCTGGCCAGGATCTCGGCCTCGGAGGGCTGCCCGTCCAGCGGCAGCAGGGGCGGCGAGTACCGCGCGTAGTTGCGTACCGCGAACCCGAGCAGCGCGAAGTCGTAGTGGCCCGACTGCAGCATGCGCGGCGGCGGCAGGATGACGTTCGCGTGCCTGGTGGTCTCGTTGAGGTACGGGTCCACGCTGACCATGAAGTCCAGCCGCGCGAAGGCCGCGTCGAGCCTGTCCCCGTGGGGCGCCGACAGCACGGGGTTGCCCGCCACCGTGACCAGGAACGTGACCTGCCCGTCGCCGGGCGTCTCGATCTCGTCGGCCAGAGTGGCCACCGGCAGCTCGCCGTTGGTCTCCGGCAACCCCCTGACGCGGCTCTTCCATCTGCCCACTTCGTAGGGCCGTCGCCGCGCCCCGAACTCCGTGGCGGGCTTGGGGAACATGGCGCCGCCGGGCCGGTCGAGGTTGCCGGTGAGCACGTTCAGCACGTCCACGAGCCACTGGGCCAGCGTGCCGAACTCGGCCGTGCAGGTGCCGATCCTGGCGTAGACGGCGGCCGTACGTGCTCCCGCCAGTTCCCTGGCCAGCCGCACGATCACCTCGGCCGGCACCCCGGTGCGCCGGGAGACCGACTCGGGCGGGAAGTGCTTGGCCGCCTCGCGGACCTCGGCCAGCCCGTTGACCTGCTGCGAAGGCGTGACCAGGTCCTCGGCGAACAGCACGTGGACGATGCCGAACAGCAGGTGGGCGTCCGTCCCCGGGCGGACGAAGACGTGCTCGTCGGCCAGCGCGGCGGTCCGGGTGCGGCGCGGGTCGACCACCACGAGCCGGCCGCCGCGCCGGCGCAGGGCCTTCAGCCGTCCGGGGAAGTCGGGCGCGGTGCACACGGAGCCGTTGGACTCCAGCGGGTTGGCCCCCAACATCAGCAGGTAGTCGGTCCTGTCCAGGTCGGGGACCGCGATGGCCAGCGGATGCCCGAACATGAGTCCGCTCGAGACGTGCTTGGGCATCTGGTCGGCGGTGCTGGCGGTGTAGACGTTGCGGGTGCCGAGCGACTTGATCAGCGGCGCGCTGTACAGGGCGCCCGCCATGGTGTGCGCGTTCGGATTGCCGAGGTAGACCGCGACCGAACGGCGGTCGGCGACCCGGTCGAGGCCCGCCTTCACGGCGGCGAACGCCTCCTCCCAGCCGACCTCGCGCCACAGGTCGCCCTCCCTGATCAGCGGCTTGCGCAGCCGGTCGGGGTCCTCGTCGAGCCGGCCGAGACTGGCGCCCTTCGGGCAGATGAACCCCTTGCTGAACGGATCGTCCTTGTCGCCGCGGACGCTGGTCACGTGCCCGCCCTCGTCGAGGGTGAGCGTGAGGCCGCAGACGGCCTCGCAGAGGGGACAAGTCCGGTGGACGGTCGACGCCATCACGACTCCTGAGTTCGCCAGATGAACTCATCTTGGCTCGTGCCGGGCACATGGGGAAGCCCCGGAGCCCCCGCGGCCTCCGGGGCTTCCCGCCCAGGGGAATGTCCCGGATTCCCCTAGGGAGTGTCTGACAAATGATCAACATGCACGCTTGAATGGTCGATCGTGGTGCGACGTGGTGAGCTGACCGACAAGGCGTGGGTGCGGATCG